>JAOZOY010000063.1 GCA_029933005.1 Deltaproteobacteria bacterium | reverse complement strand
CTGGTTACGACCGCAAACGGTTGAGAGTGAATTTTTTAATCAATTTTCAGTAATCTGATAATTTTTGCCTTGCCGCGCAAGCCTTCCATATACTCACGTTGGAGTTTTTCAAGCTGCACCTGGGAAAGATAGTGTTTAATTTTTTCTTTCACCTCTTCAAAGTCCACCGGGCCGGCGGCTCTTTTTTCCTCCATTTTGATTAAGTGATAGCCGTATTGCGTTTCGACAATATCACTGATTTCATCAGGCTTCAGGCTAAAAGCGGTTTTATCAAAGGGAGCTACCATTTGCCCCCTGGCAAAAAAACCCAGATCACCACCACGCTCACGGCTCTGACACTGGGACTCGGCCCGGGCAAGCTCGGCAAAATCCTTACCATCTTTCAGTTGCTTCTGAATCTCCTCGATTTTGGCACGAGCTTCTTTTTTCTCTGTTTCATCCGCATCCTTTTTTACTGACACCAGAATATGACGGGCTCTGATCTGTTCGGGGCGCTGGAACTTATCCAGGTTTTTTTCGTAAAAGGTTTTAATATCCGCATCATTCACCTTGATTTGAGCTGTCATTTCATGGCGGAGAATGTTTTGCAGATCCTGTATGGTGCGCTGCTTTTTAAATTGTAACTTGAGGTCATCTTCACTGATATTGTTTTCCTTGAGAAAGGAGGCAAAATCTCCTTTTTCCTTGAACCGCTTTTTAAACTCCTTTAAATCCCTTTCCAGAAGTATATCTTCGACAATGATTGGCCGACCGGCACTGTCCTGATACATCAACTCAAAATCAATGAGACGGTTGAGGACCTCTTTTTGAATATCCGCCGGTACTTTTTTTTCCTGATCGGAGTCCCTGGGCGCGGCAAGACGGGAAAACTGTTTTTTCGCATTGGCCACTGACCTGTCAAAATCTTTCCGGCTGATACCGACATCATTTACTGTTGCCACGTATTCTCCCGGTTTTTCCTGCTCCTCCGCGGCACACGGATTGACAGGAAGCAATACCAGCAGGGAAGTCAGGATACATATTTTTTTTATTAAAACAAAAAGGTTCATTTGCTGTCTCCTTTTAGGTGGTTAAGGATTTGCTGTTTTCGGCTTGGGTTATCTGAATATTTACTGGGTTATCTCTGGGTGTTGCCGTGATGTCCCATATAGAGATTCATCCTGTAGCGCTTTCCTGCCGCAAGAAAATCGGAATAGTCCTTGAGGAGTTTTTCTCGTTTTTCATCTGTGATCTCGAGTAATTTTCTCTTGAAATCTATGATTCCCGGCCGCATTAGATTTGTTTGAAACCTGGCCAATTTCCTGTCCGCTTGACCAAAAAAGGCATCAATCATGGTTTCACTATGGCATTGGGCGCAAACTGATTTCATATTGTTACGCAGATTTTCCGCCCTCTCTGCCAGTGGCGATGTGGGTCCGGTCAAATCACGCGGAAGACGCCAGGCCCCGTTATGACGGGTCAGGAGACCATGGCCGGAACCATTAAAATGGCAGAACGAACAGGTTGGCGCTCCCATATCATTGCCATCAAAATAAAAACCTGGTCGGCTCATCATATCCTTATCCACCTGGGTGGCATAGAGGGTACCGTGCACGGATGAGCGGTAAATGTCTCCTTCCGGATAGTTACGCCCGTCATGGCAGCGGGTACAGGTCTCCGGCTGACGGGCGGCGGCTACTGAAAACCGGTGCCCCATGTGACAGATGGCGCAGGTGCCGTGACTTTCATCGGGATTGAGGCGGCCGGCGCCACTGTTGGGCCAGGTAGCGGGATCCGGGTGTTTGTCGTCTTTGAGTTTCACCTCCGTACCATGACAGGCAGCGCACTGACGGAAATTATCGTCTTTGTACTGGGCAACGATGGGATAACGCTGGTCGTCTTTCTTCATTTTTCTCAGAAGTTCAAAGGATCGAGCGTGACTGGATGTAAAATAATCGCGCATCTGCTCTTTATGACATTTAGCGCACCTGAATGGTGTGACAACCGTGGAAACGTAAAAAGTCTCAGCATGCAGAAATCCCATGGGGTTTGATTCCACAACCCCATGGCAATCGGCACAACCGACCCCTGCCCGGGCGTGTATGGAATTACTCCAGTCATTAAATATCCTCGGAGTATCGTCACGGTGGCAGTCGATGCAATACCCGGATTTATCAAGGACTTTGATCTGATCTTTAAGTTGGTAGTTTTCAGAGTCATTCTTTTTTTTTGGAGAAACAGGTGATATATGCTGTTTCTCTTCAGCATGAACTGCAGTCAGAAAGATTGACGTACAGAAAAAAAGTGCAATTAGTGTGGATATGATCCGAAAACATTGCGTCATTTGTTATAATCTCCAGTTGAAGTTAAGGGCTTGTTCCTCAATAACCTTTACATCTTACTTGTCTTTTTATCCATACTCTGCGTTACGCAAACAGTTACATAGCAAGGCTATGCGCCTGTTTGCGTGCCTTGATTATGAATAAAAATCCTGCGTAATATTGTAAAGTTTATTTCGTTACAAGCCCTAAAGGATAGCACAATTGGTGATTTCACCCAGTCTGATTAGTTGTCAGGGTCTTGAAGTATTCAATCGTTTTTGCAAGACCATCTTCCAAATTAATGGTCGGTTCCCAGCCGAGTTCCTTTTTGGCCAAGGTGATATCCGGCTGTCTTTGCATGGGATCATCCTGCGGAAGAGGCTGAAAGGTGATTTTACTTTTTGAATTGGTCAGCCTTATCACGGTTTCCGCGAGTTCAATCATGGTAAACTCACCTGGGTTGCCGATGTTTACCGGTCCGCTAAATCCATCACGGGAATTCATCAAGCGGATCATGCCATCGATGAGATCGTCAACATAACAGAAACTTCGGGACTGCATTCCGTCACCATACATCGTTATATCTTTGCCTGTAAGTGCCTGAACGATAAAGTTTGAAACAACACGACCATCATCAGGGTTCATGTGAGGGCCATAAGTATTAAATATACGCATCACCTTAATGTCCACATTATGCTGCCGGTGGTAATCGAAGAAAAGTGTCTCCGTACAGCGTTTTCCCTCATCGTAGCAGGCACGAACTCCTATGGTATTCACGGAGCCCGTATAGCTTTCAGGCTGCGGATGTACTTCAGGATCGCCATAGACTTCTGATGTAGATGCCTGGAGTATCTTCGCTTTTGTCCTTTTTGCAAGGCCGAGCATATTGATAGCGCCCACCACGGAGGTTTTGGTCGTTTGGACGGGATCGAACTGATAATGTATAGGGGATGCGGGACAGGCAAGGTTATAAATCTCATCTATTTCAACATAGAGGGGAAAAGTCACATCGTGCCGCAGCAGTTCAAAGTAGCTGGAGTTCAGCAAGTGTTCTATGTTTGCCTTGTCACCTGTAAAAAAGTTGTCTGCACAGATAACATCATTTCCCTCATTTAAAAGACGTTCACATAAATGCGATCCTAAAAAACCCGCTCCGCCGGTTACTAATATTCTTTTTTTCATGTATATTCCTAAGCAATTTTGTTAAATTGGATTTGTTGTTTAGGCTAGCAAAGTACATACCACATCTTTAGAAATTTCTGAAATTATGTTAGGGGATCAGCTGTTTTGATCCCAAGTGTCCATTTAATGAATGGATATTCATTGAAAGGTTGACCCAGGCGGTTTCTTTGATTAACTTGTTTAGAATTTGTAAATCTGAATAGTTTTATCATTTCCATGGAATGAAGTCTTCAAAGGGAGAGTTATGAAAAAAACAATTTTTTTGGCAGCTTTCTGCCTAACAGGCAGCTTTGTTTTCTCAATGGACAGCGGCTGGGCGGCTGACTCGGCACTTACCAACGACGACTGTATAAAATGTCATGCAAAGGTTGTCAATGACAACATGGCCGATGGCGCAAGGCATCTGACTGAAGTAGGTTGTCTTGACTGCCATGTGGGAGGACATCCTCCCACCACCCCAAAAGAAGAAATTATCCCCCAATGTTCCATGTGCCATGCAGGCGAACCACACTACAAAGTGGACAACTGCCTCGGTTGCCATCATAATCCACACCAGCCGCTTCATATCGTTTTTGGTGAAGATAATGTGGCGGTCTGCAACACCTGTCATACCGACCAGGTTAGTGAAGTTGCCGACAACCCTAGTGCCCATAGCAAATTTGACTGTATATTATGTCACCATGATAAACATGGCTACATTCCAGACTGTATGGAATGTCATGAACCACATCGTGAGGGACAGGTATACGACGTTTGTCTCACCTGTCACCTGGTTCATCAGCCAACCAATGTGACCTATGTGGAATCCGTTCCCAATCAGGATTGCGGCGCCTGCCATGGAGATCTGACAGCCATGCTGGCTGCCGGTTCAAGCAAACATGCTCCGTTACAATGTGCTACCTGCCACCAAGATCGCCACGGTTTCATCCCTGCATGCCAGGATTGTCACGGAGTTCCTCATCCACAAGGAATGATGAATAAATTTCCAAAATGCCTGGATTGCCATAAGGATCCGCATAATCTTGACACTTGATTGAAAGGGAGTAACAGACTTATGAAGAAGGAAATTAAATCCAAAGTATTCGCCGGGCTTATTGTCCTGTCTTGCTCGGCAATGTTTATGGCATGTGCCAGGCAGGGACAGGACACGGCTCCAGCAGTATCCACAACTCAGACCGCAGTTGCGGATACCGCCCAGCCAACCGAATCTTCAGAGATTTCCGACAAAAGTGCTCAGTCGACAACAGAGCAACAGATTGCCGAGGCGCCATTATATACGGAACAACCCAGAAGTTTAAGTCCGGTTGAGTGTGCTTCTTGTCATAATGGCCAATACAGCCGATTGCAGGAAAGCAAGTCAAAACATCGCTTTGATTGTCTCGATTGTCACGACAAACTCCACGCCAATATTCCCAGTAAGAACAACTATACTGATATACTTCCCCAATGTTCTTCCTGTCATGGTTTGCCTCATGGTGATACGTTTTCAGGCTGTGCCCAATGCCACAATGATCCACATTCACCACTGCAGATTCCATTTTCCGGAGTGAGTGAAGATATCGCAAATCATGCCGGTAAAAAAGTCGTTGCCTGTGAGGTATGTCATTATGAAACCGAGGGCAAAGAAATGGAGACCTACCCGAGTAAGCATAACACCGAGGTAGGTTGTACCGGTTGTCATGGCGATGAGCAGCACGGTATTCGGCCCACCTGTTTTGACTGTCACGAACCGCATACGGCGGATCAGATCTATGCGGACTGTCTTGTCTGTCATCAACCCCACAGTGCGATGAATATTTTGCCATATCCCAAGGAAATATCAAATACGGTCTGTGCAGCCTGTCATGCAGGAATTTATGATGCCCTGCAGGTAAATCACACAATGCATACTGAATTGCAATGTGCAAGCTGCCATATCACCCACGGCCAAATTCCGAAATGTCAGGATTGCCATGGTGATCCACATGGTAAGGCAATCCATAAACGTTTCCCTGACTGCCTTGACTGCCATGTCGATCCACATGATCTGCCGGTAAATTTAAACTCTTAACAGTGACACTCTTCTTCCTGAATATTTCATTTTATTGAAATATTCAGGAAGTTCCTTCCTTAATTGCCAAACGGGAAATAATGAGCTATACTTTTTAAGTGGGTTATTTCCCCCTCCTCATGCTGTGCAAAATGCGCCATGCCTGCGGTACAATCATTTTGTTAGATATTATGGTTGACAACAGGTAAGCAAAAAAATCGAAGAATTTTTTTGAAATAAAAAACTTGAAAGTCTCTCTCAGTTCGCTATCCTCCTACTGTTAAGGGACTTATAATGATGTTTCCGTAAAAACAATTTTTACGAATTCATCAAGAATAATTGCCGGTAAAACAGGCAAAATATCCTTTCCAAAATGTCCTCTCTGTTTAGCTGTTTTAAAATTTTTCAGCTGGTTTAATAATTGCATAATATTTTGTCCATGTCGTTGTAAAACCGGTTTTACTTTCTTCTGACAATGCTGAGAGTTGCAGGAATAAATAAATAAATGAAAAATAGCGCAAATGACCTGCGTCAGCTCTATCGAAGCGCCAGAAAAATTGCGGCTTCCAACGATACTGATGAACTTCTTAACAATCTCCTGGAGGATCTGCTGACGAACACACGGTTTGAAAGAATACTTCTGTTGCGACTTAACCAGACCGATCTTTCCCTGGTGACAGAAATATGCCACGGCTTTGAAGAACCGCACCATATTATGGAAAACATTCCTTTTACCGCCGCAACAGGCCGGCTTCATCAGGTATACGCCGACCGGGAGCCAAGCAATATCGGACTTTCTTTTGCTGAACAGAACTCCCCGATATCATCTGCCTTAATCTTGGACAGTGAGCAAATTATCGAAAACAGCCCCGACAGAAGAACAAACATTAAACTCTATATTTCGTCAGCTGATACTTTGTGTGCTGATTTTTCAAAAAAAATGAAATATCAGAACTTTTCCATCGTATTACTTGATAACCATGATGTGAATATGACTTCACTTCTTGGAACGGTTGAATCATTTCTTATCATTCCTATAAGCAATCAAGACAATTTCTATGGCTTTATAATTGCGGATAAATCCTATTCCAACGAGACGATTAGTTACGATGAGGTTCGGTTCTCCTATGCCCTGGCCAATCATTCCGCCAATTCTCTGTGCCGCGCCCGCGAACATCAACAAATGCTCACGAAAATATCTAATCAACTTGATGAGATAAACCACCTGGAAACACATTATAAAGCCATTATGCAAAATCTGCGCAGTGGTTTGATTATTCTCGATCAGCTCATGAATATTATAGAGATGAATCAAGCCGCAGAATTTATTCTTGGTTACCAGGAAGATGAACTGATCAACAAACCCATCGAATTTCTGTTTGCAGGTCCAGACGATGACTGCCTGTTTCTGGACAAGGATGACAAACTGGACACTGAAATGGGCATGCTTTCAGAAATATCCATGTACAGAAAAAACGGTCATATTTTTCCAGCGGAGATGTGTGTTTCACTTGTCATTGATAAAGATGACGATATTCATGGATTAAGTTGTATTTTCCGGGATATTTCCACCCGTAAGGCCTTGGAAAAAGATCTGGCAAGAACTGATAAACTTGCATCCCTTGGGGAGCTGGCCGGGGGTATTGCCCATGAGATTAAAAACCCGCTGGCAGGAATCGCCGGCGCCATCCAAATCCTTTCAAGACATAAAAAAGAGAGTTCTCATGGATATATTTACAAAGAAATTATTCACCAGATCAATCGCCTGAATTCTTCTGTTGACGGTCTTCTCCAGTTTGCAAAACCTGGAGCAACCAACTTCGAGCCCATAGACTTGAAAAATCTGATTGATACGGTTCTCTTGACCACAAACTCTGAGTTAAAAGACAAAGATATCAGCGTTACAACACGATTCACCATCAATCCTCCAATAGTTAAGGGGGATGCCAATCAACTGCAAGTGGTACTTTCCAACATTATCACGAACGCAATTGAAGCAGTTGACAGCAAGGGCACTATTTTAATTCAGACATATTGGAATTCCAACGACAGCTCAACTCTTCACCATGGTAGAGGTTGCAATATTCCTGAATGCTCCACCGATGCAGGTCTATTTGTCGTTGCTATTACTGATAGCGGCATAGGGCTTGACAGTGATTCGTTAGAGAAAATCTTTAATCCCTTCTACACAAACAAAAGTTATGGAATAGGGCTGGGCCTATCCATTTCACATCGTATCATTGAACAACATGGTGGGGTAATCTTAGTAAAATCAACGCCCGGACAGGGTGCTACATTTTCAATACAACTCCCTGTCTGCGCTTAAGAATTAAATGAGATCCATATGAAAACTCAACGTATACTCGTTGTTGATGATGAGAAACTCGTCTGCTGGTCACTTTACGAATTGTTAAGCGATGCCGGGTATCATGTTGAAACTGCCTTAAGCGGAACAGAAGCATTAAACAGGTATGACCAGTTCGACCCTCATGTTGTGCTGCTTGATATTCGTTTACCTGATGCCGACGGCATTGACCTGCTTACCGAATTTAAAACCCGTAACAAAGATGTGTTTGTCTTTATGATAACTGCATATGCCGATGCGGATTCTGCGATAAAAGCATTAAAGAGTGGTGCGGATGATTATATAGGTAAACCATTTAGCCTTGATGAAATAAAGGATCTTGTCGGGAAATGTTTAGCGAAAAGACAGGATACCCAGGCGACAAAGAGTTATTTCAGGAAAAAGCGAAAGATATCCGACCTTCATACCCTGATCGGTAACTCTCCGGCAATCATTAAGGTTTTTAAAATGATCAATGTCTGCGCTGAGACCGATGCTAAAATTGTGACTATCAACGGTGAATCCGGCACAGGAAAACAACTGGTTGCCGAGGCCATACATGCCCACTCCTCAAGAGCTGATGCGCCATTTCTTGAAATAAACTGCGCGGCCATCCCTGAACACCTCTTGGAAAACGAACTTTATGGCCATGAAAAAGGTGCATTTACGGGTGCATCGCAAATATATAAAGGAATTTTTGAAACAGCAGAAGGTGGTACGGTTTTTCTTGATGAAATAGGCGATATGCCATTAATAATGCAAACAAAAATTTTAAAAATACTGGATTCCAGACCTTTTCGCAGGCTTGGAGGAATAAAGGATATCGAGGCAAATTTTCGAATCATTGCCGCCACTCATCAGGATCTGCGAGAACTTGTAAAAAATGGTAAGTTCCGAAAAGATCTGTTTTACCGGCTCAATGTTATGCCTATCACCATTTCTCCCTTAAAAGACCGCAAGGAAGACATTCCCATTTTGACAAATTATTTCATCGATCATCTTAATGAGGAATATGGCAGTGCTATTCAAGGTATCACTCCGGAAGCAATTGAATATCTCAAACAATATTCCTGGCCCGGTAATGTGCGAGAGCTGCGCAATGTTATTGAAAGGACAATGATGCTTGAACAAGGTCCCATGCTCACTGCCCATTTTTTCGACCTGGAAATAAAGAATAAAAATCAACAGCAAAAGAAAAAAAGCGCTGACGCCGTTACAGGTATTCCACAAAAGCAGCAAAATAATACTTTTTTTACCATCCCTCCCGATGGAATATCCATCAATGAGGTGGAAAAGGAATTAATCATCCAGGCTCTTGATCGATTTCATGGAAATCAGACACAGGCTGCTAAATATTTATCCTTAAGTCGGGATACCCTTCGTTATCGAATAAAGAAACATGATATTTTAAGAAAAAGCAAACGTGACAATTGATGTAAGCGATCAGTGCCCTGAGACCGTTTAGCAGGCATCATTTTTTTCATTTTCCAGAACAATGAATAGTCTGAAAGCAAAAAAGTTTCCCACGGGATTCATACATCTTTCAAAAATCTTCATTACAGGTAAAGAAAATACGGGAATAAAACTTGGATGTTCAAAGCCGCCACTTAAAGGGTAAATAAAATAATCTGAACGATTGATTTGTATTATTTTCAGGTCAGGAAAATATTTTCTGAATTTTTCAACTTCCCGCAGAAACATAACGCTGGGGATTGCCATATTTCCATCAAAGGGATTTTTCAGATCCCCCCCTCCCCACATCTCCTCACTGAATATATCTGCAGTAAAATCGACATCCTCCTGGTGCAGATAATTATAAATCAAATATGATATCGGAGAAATACACGGTTCAAGCATCAGGAGTCGACCGTTTTTTTTGAGAACACGCTGTGCTTCTTTAATAAAAATTACCGGTTTTGCCAGATGGTGCAGAACATCTATAACAACAATATTTGCAAGGGATCTTGATCGAAATGGTAAATAATGTCCATCGAGATTAACATCCAACCAGGGGCAAAAGGTAAAATCGGAAGAGATTAAACCGGGGAAAAACTCTTTCAAATTGCCTCCTCCACCACCAATTTCCAAAGTGGGGCCCTGGGGCATCATATTGTCGATAATTTGAGCATACCAGTCTCTATAAATACGTTGCAATACCTCTTTCTTTTTCCAGGTTTCACGGTGTTTTTTTAATATTTCATATGACATGGCATTGAAGCACTCCTGGACGAAAGCTGTTGTTAAGGCGGAAGAAGGTTAAACATAAATCCATATCCTATGGTATTGCAAGTTTCTAACCGGACAGCACGGAAAAAAATAATTGGACGCTTGCCCGTTTTATTATTAAATATTCTTAATACTCAGCGACATTTTCTACAAACACACCTGCTAAGCCGTCATTACAGGCATGTTTTTAGCCGGAGGTAAGTAAACCAATCACGGGGTGAAATTACCAAGCTTTCAGGTAACTCCTTATACTATAAGCGTTTACAGGTGCCGGAGATCGGAGTCTGCGTTACCTACCGTAAGCAGGGCGGGTGACTATAGCCCCTCTATGTCAGACGCCCTGATCGCGGTAGCGGAGTCTCACTTCGTTCACTTACCTTCGGTGCCTGTGATCGCTTACGGAGGTAAGTGTAGACTCCGATCCAGTGACGTTGCCTTTGTATCACTCCAAAAAATCCTGGATCGAAGTCAAAGCTTATCTCCCGATAAGGACTTTCGGGAATGACGAGAAAATGTCGCTGTAGTATTAACTGGATTTTAATTACGAAATCAGCGGATCAGACTGATCTGGTCTGACTTTTAATAAAAGTGCGTGATTGGCAAGTTAACCCAAACAAAATGTTAGAATTGTTATCCGGATGAAAGCTGTAATAAAACGACTCATGCTCCTGGTAACAATCGCGATACTGATACCATGGAACTTCGTATTTGCCAGTACGTGTGATTCCGCGTGGTTGTGGTATCAAGAAGGATTGGCCCTCTATGACAATTCCAATAGAGAAGCTGATTACTACCGGAAAGCTATTGATATGTGTCCTGAATTTGTCGAGGCTTATAACGGTCTTGGCCGGGTTTACCTCAACCAGGGCAAATATGATTTAAGTCTTCAATTTTTCAATCAGGCCAGAATTCAGGCATTATCCAGCGATCTTTTCAGTTCTCGTCCCGGTTCCAGAGATCAGTTTATTGAGTCAATTATCGGTTTGGGTGAAGTCTACAGAATACAGGGTCAATACAGTCTTGCCGCCGCGGAATTTAAACGTGCTCTGGAGATTGTCCCGGATTCCTCTTCAGCCCAGAATCATCTGCAATATATCTATAAAAGGCAACACAAATACGATTCTGTTTTATCTCCACACCATAAAATGCTGACAAACGGTATTTTTGCGAGAATACCCGGTACTGTTTTGGCACGGGGATGGATGGCGTTCAGCCTGTTATACCGCAATTGGGAACAGACATCACGTATCACAACTGATATGTTTGACGACGAACGTGTGGCTTTAATTGCAGGGCCTTCCAAGCGCGAGGCACACATACAAGTTTACGCTCTGGGAATGCGTTATGGTTTAAGCAACAATCTCACTATTGGCCTCACGGCACTCTATTTTGTAAGGGATGTTGATTTTAGGCTGGGATACAAGGATATATGGAATGTAAATGCTAAACCCAGTGTCAATGGCTTGGGTGACATGATGCTTTTGACGAAATATCATCTGTGGGGGAATAAAAAAAATCATCTTTCCATCTACAACCTGCTCACAATTCCCACCGGTGAACAAAAAACAGCCGTGGCTGATCAATATATCTGGACTTTTGGGAAATTTGAGAAGGTTAAACGTAAAATCCCTCTAGGATCAGGGAGTTATGACTTTACTCCCGGAATTGCTTTGACGACCTATTATGATCCCGTTATTTTCCAGTCAAACATGCAATACAGAATTACTGATGGTAAACGTGTAGGTGATGAGTTTGCCGCTAATTTCGCAGTCATATATCCACTAAACAATGCAGTTAACGTAACAATGGAAACAGGCTACCGCTGGCATGACGACACGGAACGGAAACAGACCACATACATAAGCCTCCAGCGTCCGGATTATGTCGGTAATCCCCCCTCGATACCTGCAGGACCAGAGAAGATTGATACCTCCTTTACTTCTAAAGGCGGGCATTCCCTTTTTATTGCCCCTGGTTTCCAGTTTACCCTGGCCAGAGGACTTAAACTTGAATTAGGAATGAAAATTCCTGTTGTTAAACAAGATGAAGGATGGCGGGAAGATTTTGTCTTTCACGCCGGCCTTGTAAAGATGATATTTTAATGTAAGTGGTCTCGGGGCACCCTGAGACCGTTTACAAGAAGGGGCCGGCCTCATCAATCGGTGCCCCGTGATTAGTAACATTTTAATTAACAAGAATGGCAAACAAACTTTCATATCTTTTTATTATTCCACTTCTCGTCTGTGCATGCACAAACCGGTCTCTGCCACTTCCAGAACAGCGAACCACGGACCTGCGCTCTTATCTTGAAACACCGGCAGCAATCATTATGGAAAACAATACCATCTATCAAAACGGTCGTGCCGGTTTGAGAGTCCGTGGAAGCACACCTGTTGCGGTAATAGATTGTAATTTTTATAACAATGGCAGAACCGGCTTAAATCTTGAACATCGGGCCAATGTGCGAGTTATAAATAACGCTATCCACCACAACGAATATGGCGGAATAAGCCTTAACGATATACAAAAAATAAAAATTGTAGAGAATAGAATTCATCAAAACGGAAAAAGTGGTATTCGTATCCGGAAAAGCACACATACTCTAGATATCAGTTCAACAGTTGTAGTCAACAAAAACGCTATTTTCTTGAATGGTACGGGGGGAATTCAAACTATACCAACAGCACTACCAGCTGTTTTGCCAATAGAACTGACAGTAACAAATAATATAATTAACGGGAATGGGAGGGGCGGAATACGAGTGGCAAACAATACCCGTCTCACAGCGGCACACAACCGGATTTTTGATAATGGTAGTGCTGGAATTGCTTCCTATGCGTCTGCTGGTTCAACTCCTTTTCTGAATTTGTACCAAAACAGAATCTATTTTAATAAAGGCGCTGGAATTCATGTAGACAGTGGTGTCACCGGTGAGTTTGGTATCAGCAATAACTGGATTTACAACAATCATCTGGCAGGAATTTCCTGTGGTTTATGGGAAGATACAGGCGATGATCTGGTGGATCTGGTCATTTTGCATAACACCATCGTCTCAAACGGCAGCAATGAGAGAGGGGCCGGAATCAGAAATGACAGTGATGGTGATGTCATAATTTTTAACAATATCATCGCTTATAACTATACCAGCGGTATTTTAAACAATAACTGCCGTGATGCCTCGTATAATCTTTTATTTGCCAACTGGGCAACGTCCTCTTTTGACAAGACAATATTGCAGACTGAAAGAGCACAGTATTCCGGTTGCAGCAACCGTGGTAAAGGAGACCTGATCATCAACCCTCTTTTTAAAGATCCTGACAACTATAATTTTTCACTGGCAAAAGATTCTCCAGCCAGAGGCGCTGCCAAGCCAGTTAGTTCACCACTTTTTTCTTCTTTTTTTCACGATATGGGTGTAGTCACTCCGGCAAATCCAGATCGTGAAGGGCAATAATCGTGAAAAAGAGATTTTTTTTACTCCTGAGTATCTTTTTTTTTCTCATTCCAGTTTATAGCGTGGAATGTACGGAAAAATCAGATTTCAGGTATCTCTATGGTGAAGATGCTCAATCTATGTCACTTGAAAAATGCATGCAATGTCATCCGCTAATCACACTGATCCTCATTTCAGCAGGAGCCAGGCATGCACATCTGGATTGCAGAGAGTGCCACATGCAGGTACACAGCTATTTTCCGGGTAAAACCAACTACGAAGATATTCTGCCAAAATGCGCCAGATGTCACCAGCATCCACATGGTGAGGAACTGGTGCATTGCAGCAATTGCCATCAGGAAGCTCATGCCCCTTTATTCATCCCGGCAAGCGATGATCTTGCCCAGGGCTGTAATGTGTGCCATGAAAAGCTCAGCAAGGATATTAATACATTTACTACCCAGCATACGGAACTCTATTGTACCGCTTGCCACCATACAAGGCATGGGGAGATTCCGGAATGTCTTGAATGTCACCAAGGGCATAAAGGTTCGCTGCCCGGCGCAGAAGCTATAGAGATGGACAGGACACCACTTGGACAATGTTTAAACTGCCACCTGCCCCATAAAGCACTCAAGATTGTTTACCCGGATGACACAGCCAATATGACCTGTGCTTACTGCCACAGAAAAGCCTCGGAAATGCTGGACAAAACCATGAGCAGACATTCCGCTTTGCCGTGCATTCAATGCCATCCGGAAAAGCACCGTAATATTAAACGATGCAAAGAGTGCCATGGCACCCCTCATCCTGCGGAAATGATCAAAAAATTTACCACTTGTGGTCAGTGTCATGGAGTTGCTCACAGCATAATGCGATAAAAGGTCGCTGGGGCGGCGCATCCGGAGGCTACCTTTAACAGCAGTACCCCATGATGAGGTAGGCAGTTTACTGAGCATCGAGAAAATCTTGTTTGGTTAATTGAAAATCAGATCCGTGTCCAGAATTTACTTTTAATATAATCATCATATCATCCTGGACTGGCGGGATGAAATCAAATAACCCCTCTTTATCGGTTACTCCTTGCAGCAGTTGCTTACCGTTGCCGTCGACAACAATGATTCGAGCATTCCGGATCTTATTACCGCCCATAAAAAATGCCTCAACATAGACATGATTTTTTCCCACGTAACACCATAAAAGAGCGGCATGTGCATAAACCGACACGGCAACACCCAGTATAAGCATCGTAAACAACAAAAAACGCAACTTGCCAGCTATGCGAAAGATATCATTTTTTTTTATCAACATATTCTCTTCCCTGGTTAAAGTTCACTTTGACTCACGCCGCCCCGACCAAGAACAGGCTTTAACAACAACGATCCATAAAATAACACACTGGAAACAAGGACAATTACCGCGCCACTGGGAACCGGCAGGAAACCGGAAAGCAGCATGCCCACCGTCGTACTGATGGTTGAAAAAAGCACACTTACCCAGAGAAACTGCCGGAGATTACGCACAATATTTTGAGCACCTGCCGCAGGCACAACAACAAGAACCAGCACCAGTAAGGAACCGATCATTTTAAGGCTGGCCACAACGACTATGGTCATGAGCATAACAAACACATATTCCAGAAAGACGGGATTCAGCCCCCTGGATTTTGCTAAAATCCGGTTAAAACTACCGAGCATAATACGGTTAAAATAAAAGATAAAAATTATACCGACAACCACGGAAGCTACGGAAAGGGTAATCAGATCCATATCGGTTAAGGTAATCAAACTGCCGAACAGAATCCCCTCAACCTGATGAATATTAAATTGGCTCGTCACAAGTATCATCATGATGATACCGATACCAAGGACCTGGGCCAGAACAACACCGATAATTGTATCATTTGCCAGGCGTGAACGATTTTTCACAAAGGTCATCAGAAGCGCAACAATAAGGCAAAAACCATACAGCCCGGCATAGGTTTCTTCAATGGGCTCACCAAACAAAAGGCCGATTGCCACACCGGACATGGCCGCATTACCGATGGTCTGAGTAAAGAAAGACATCTTTTTGGTAACCACCACCGTTCCCATGGCGCCAAGCAG
>JAOZOY010000129.1 GCA_029933005.1 Deltaproteobacteria bacterium | reverse complement strand
ATTTTGTGGATTTGTCTTTTTACAAAGCCATCATTATTTAACTGGTCGGAAAAAGTTATGAAATCAAGCCTGTTACCACAACCTTGACTTCATCTTGTTCCGTGTTTAATTTTGTTAGACTTTAAAAAAATAAAAGCTGTCTTGATTCTTCGCAAAACTGCCCTTGTATCGATTATGAAATTTTTCTATATAGAGCGACTATTCGAGACGATCGAAACAACGGTAAAAAAATAATGTTGCAAAAATATGGAGGTCACTGTGGAAGGTGATTCTTTTGGTTTAGGAATGGGAGATTTTTCAGAAATAGAAGAGAAAGAAATCCCCGAAGTGCTGCCCATGATGGCGGTTCGTGATGTGGTTATTTTCAATTATATGATTATCCCTCTTTTCGTCGGCAGGCCGGCCTCGGTGAACGCTATTCAGGAGGCCCTGACAAAAGACAAGCTTATTCTGCTGACAACCCAGAAAGAATCGGCAATTGATGCACCAGGTCCAGACGATGTTTACCAGGTGGGAATGGTCTGTATGATCATGAGGACCCTGAAATTGCCTGACGGCCGACTAAAAGTGCTGGTTCAGGCATTACACAAGGCTCGAATTGAGGAAACTCTCCAGCAGGATCCATTCTTTCTGACCCGAATCAAATTACTCGAGGAAAAAGAGGGAGAAGGTGATCCGGTTGAAATTGAGGCCCTGATGCGGACCGTTCGGGAAAAGACCGAGAAGATTCTGTCACTTAAAGGCATCATGTCAACCGAACTTATGGCGATTCTGAATGATATTGATGAACCTGGACGGCTGGCTGACCTCGTGATCTCGAATCTTCGCCTGAAAACAGAAGAATCTCAATCTGTTCTGGAGACGATTGATGCGATTGAACGTTTGAGAAAAATCGCTGACTTCCTGCATAAAGAACTTGAAGTCTCTACCATGCAGGCCAAGATTCAATCCGAGGCCAAGGAGGAGATGGGGCGGACCCAGCGCGAATATTTCCTCCGTGAACAACTCCAGGCCCTGAAAAAGGAACTGGGTGAAATTGACGACAAAACCCAGGAGATTGATGAGCTTCGTGAAAAACTGACTAAAACCAAGATGCCGGCCAAGGTCAGGGATGAGAGCCTGAAACAGTTAAAACGTCTTGACATGATGCATCCTGACTCGTCCGAGGCGGCCCTGATCCGAACCTATCTTGAATGGATCCTGGATCTGCCCTGGGAAAAAAGCTCCGAGGACCGGCTCGATCTGAAAAACGCCAAAAAAGTGCTGGACGCCGATCATTATGGCCTTAACAAGATTAAGGAGAGAATTCTCGAATACCTGGCCGTACGTAAACTGAACAAATCCACTAAGGGACCGATTCTCTGCTTTGTCGGTCCCCCCGGGGTCGGCAAAACGTCTCTGGGTCAATCCATTGCCCAGGCCATGGGCAGAAAATTCCATCGTCTCTCCCTTGGCGGTATGCGGGACGAGGCTGAAATCCGCGGTCATCGACGCACCTATATCGGCGCCATGCCCGGCCGCATTATCCAGGGTCTGAAAACCGCAGGAACGAATAATCCGGTTTTCATGATGGATGAGATTGACAAAGTCGGATCTGATTACCGGGGTGATCCTTCTTCAGCCCTGCTTGAAATCCTTGATCCGGAACAAAATTTTGCCTTTTCCGACCATTATCTGAACATGCCCTTTGACCTTTCAAAGGTAATGTTTATTACCACGGCAAATATGTCCGACACTATTCCATCCCCCTTGCTTGACAGAATGGAAGTGATCAGATTGTCCGGCTATACCCTCGAGGAAAAAGTCGTCATAGCCAAGCGCTATCTGCTGCCCAGACAGATCAAGGAAAACGGCATACAGAAAAAACATCTCAAACTCGATAATGAAACTCTCAATTATATCATCACCCATTACACAAGGGAGGCCGGCCTGCGCAGCCTGGAGCGCAAAATTGGCTCAATCTGCCGCAAGGTGGCCCGAAAAATTGCCGAAGGCGCTAAGGGACCTTATGTCATTTCCCGCAGGACCTTGAGCAAATATCTCGGACCTCCGGACTTTCTGCCCGAAGCGGAACTTGACACCATTGACCAGCCCGGCCTGGCGACCGGACTGGCCTGGACGGAAGTGGGCGGCGAGATTCTCTATATCGAAGTTTCATTTTTTAAGGGAAAAGGCGGCTTAACCATGACCGGTCAACTTGGTGACGTGATGAAGGAATCAGGCCAGGCCGCTATGAGTGTTTGCCGCTCACGCCTGAAGAAACTGGGCCTTGATGAGAACTATTTTGATGAAATTGATGTTCATATCCATGTGCCGGCCGGCGCAATCCCGAAGGATGGTCCCTCGGCCGGGGTCACCATTGCCACGGCTTTATATTCGGCGATTTCCGGAAAAAAAGTCAAAAACGATCTGGCCATGACCGGCGAAATCACCCTGAGAGGAAGAGTGCTTCCCATTGGCGGCTTAAAAGAAAAAGCCCTGGCCGCCCTGCGGGCCAACATCAAAACCATAATTATCCCGGAACATAACCGGAAGGATCTGGTGGAAATCCCTAAAGAGCTGCGCGACAAATTAAAGTTCATACCGGTTAAGAATATAGATCAGATTTTAGCCAAAGCCTTTGTTTAATCTGGTATGTCCGATACCAGAGAGCAACCGGAGAACGAAAGCCCGCGGAAAATGCCAACCGGCAACCACTATTGGCTGCCTATTGGCGTTCTCTGTTGTCTTTTCCTGTTTATTGCCGTCTTTTTGTGGTTCCGTTCCTATGGCGACTCCCCCGGCCCCCTGGATGCGGATACGTCGGTGGAACTGCTGGTGCCTTCCGGGGCCGGACTGGGCCGGATTGAGCAAATCCTCGTCTCAAAAAAGATTATTCGTGATGATATCCGCTTCCGGCTGCTGGCCCGAAGCATGGATGTGGCGCATCGTCTGCGCGCCGGAGAATATCGTTTCAACGGAAGCATGACGCCCCGGCAGGTTTTAAACAAACTTGCCAAAGGCGACATTCTTCATCATCCGGTTACCATACCGGAAGGCTCGAATCTCAATCAGATTGGCGACATCCTGTCCCGGGAGGGCTGGGTGGAAAAAGAATACTTTCTCCGTTTAAGCCATGATCCGGATTTTATCAGCCAATTTTCCATCCCTGCCCCAAGCCTTGAGGGCTATCTTTTTCCAGACACCTATCATCTTTTTCAGGGGCAATCCACCGAAGATATTATCATCATGATGGTTGACCGGTTCAGGCAGGTCCAGCAGGAATTAAGCGATTCCCTGCTGCCGGACTCCACCATCCCCGAGCTGACCAGCCATCAGCAGGTCATCCTGGCGTCCATTGTTGAGAAGGAGACCGGATTGCCGGAGGAAAGGGGGAAAATCGCATCCGTGTTTTTTAATCGCCTGAAACTTAATATGCGTCTGCAGACTGATCCAACCGTGATCTACGGCCTCAAAAATTTTGACGGCAACCTGACCAGAAAAGATCTGCAAACACCATCTCCCTACAATACCTATATAATCAAAGGATTGCCTGCCGGGCCCATCTGCAGTCCTGGTCGGGCGGCTCTGGCAGCGGTTCTTCAGCCGGATCAGGGACCGTTTCTCTATTTTGTCTCCCGCAATGACGGCAGTCATTATTTTTCAAAAACCTTGACGGAGCATAATCGGGCGGTGTACCGTTTTCAGAAAAAATAAGGTGAAAAAATCGGACACGGCAGTCCGGTTGCTTTGCTGAATAGTTACAAAAACACCCATTTTTAAATACAAAATACTGACAGCAGGTTAAACATGAAAAAACGACTGAAAAAAAGAGTAATTCGACGAATCGGCCAGAAAGGTTTTTCTTTAATTGAACTGATGATCGTGATGGTGATCCTGGGACTGATTGCCTCGTTTGTCGGCCCGAATCTGTTTAAGAAACTGGGAATGGCCAAACAGAAAACAGCCAAGACCCAGATCGAAATGCTCATGGCCACACTTGATGCTTACCGTCTTGACATTGGCCATTATCCCTCCCAGCAGGCAGGCCTGGATGCTCTGGTGGTGAATCCCGGCGAAGAAAAATGGGATGGCCCCTACCTGACCAAAGCTCTGCCGAACGACCCTTGGGGCAACCCTTACATCTACCAGTTTCCCGGTGAAAATGGCGAGGTTGATATTTATTCCTACGGAGCCGACAACCAACCCGGCGGTGACAAGGAAAATGAAGATATTGGCAGCTGGCAGTAAGGCGAAAAATTCAAATGAGGGTAACCAATCACGGGGTAAAATCACCAAGCTTTCAGGTAACTCCTTATTCTA
>JAOZOY010000001.1:82433-107476 GCA_029933005.1 Deltaproteobacteria bacterium | reverse complement strand
GCAGAAGCAGACGGCCCTGACTATTACCGCGTGCATGGTGTTGCCGCCAATGATGTATTGAACATACGCAGTCATCCTGATCCATATGCAGAAAAATTGGGGGAGATCCCGCCGGGTGCAGACTGCATCAGAAATTTCGGCTGTAAAGGGGGACTGAGCATGGATGAATATATTAATTTGTCAAGGAAGGAGCAGGCAGCAGCAAAAAAAGATCATCCGAGATGGTGTCATATTGAGTATCAGGGAATCAAGGGCTGGGTATCGGGTCGTTTCCTTGCTGAAGGAAGCTGCGAAAAATCAGGCATCTGAGTTTTTTTATTGAGATTGTTGCGTATCATCATACGCTGGATGATGTATCCGGATACATTTTTTACTGGACTTACGGCGGTACATGTGGCAGATTCGAGTTTCCGTAGTACTAGTAATTTTTCTTGTTGTTTTCAGTTTGCTATTAACCATAAATATCCGGTTTAAATAGAATGTCGGAAAAAGTTGTCATCATGGGAAATGTTGAAGTAGATAAATGATTCAGAGGAGAATGTATGAAAAAAGGTATGAGTTGTATTGTTGTGATGTTAGGCCTGTTTTGTTTTGGACTCTCAACAAGTTGTGCTTCAACCTCAGGTGATCTTGTAAGTTTGCTGGTGAGTAAACTTGGGGTGACTGAGCAACAGGCAGAGGGCGGTGCGGGAGCTGTTTTTAAGACAGCTAAAGATAATTTGAAAGGGGATGAATTTGCTACCCTGACCAGTTCCATGCCGGAAATACCAGGCCTTGTTGAAAAGGCTCCAGAGGTGACAAAAAAGAGTTCCGGCTTGATGTCCAGTGCTTCATCGCTGTTGGGTGATTCTGGTAAGAAAGCTGAGAGTGCTAGTTCTTTACTTGATAGTTTTGGCAGTCTTGGAATGGATAGTGGTATGCTTTCTCAGTTCACCCCTGTGATTATGGATTATGCGCAAAAAAATGGTGGAGATATTTGTGTAAAGTTGTTGCAGTCAGTATTGTAAGCTTACTGTTATTTTAGAGCATAAAAAAAACCCATACTTCATTGAAGTATGGGTTTTTTTTATGCTCTGCTGCGAAAACCAGGTATTTCAGATGCTCCCCAACCGGTTGAGTGTAACCGAGATAATGGTATTGCTCAATCAGGCTGTTAAAAAGCTTTTCATGCTTGCTTCTTCTGACCAGACGGAACTCAATGGGCTGAAGTTTTTTAACTGTGGAGCTAACAGATGTCAGGTCGATGTCGAGTTTCTCAGCTTTTTTCAGTTTGATTTGCCGACCGCCGCTGAAGGGTTTCTTTCTGAAGGGAAGTGTAATGTAACCCTCCCGGTGAAGTTTGAGCATGAGTCCCCGGCAAATCCCATCCTTGAGTACGCCGTTGGGTTGAATCCAATTCCATTCACGGCAAACTCTCAGGGATAAGGTTTTACGGCTCTCATCAGGATTGTCGGTGAAGAGTTGACGGAGAAAATTGACGTCGTTGGTATTTATGGTACGTTTGCGCTAAGTGAATATCTCAGCCATATAGGAAACATAGCCGATTGCATTGTGGATAGTACGTTTTTTTTAGGATGAAAATGATTAGATTAATTTAACCTGGTGAACGGTTACATTTTTTCTTGTAAAAAACTCCGTTGGTCATTTTGGGTCGGCGGAGTTTTTTTATATGTAAAAGTTTCTTTTGCTTATGTTTTTTGTATAGGAGAAAAGTTAAATATTTTCAAAACAACCTTTAATTAATGAGAGAGAAGACATGCTGAAAACTAAAACAGAGTTGTTGACGGCACAAGAAAAGAAAATTTGTGAAGAGTTGACCCGTATTGAGGCTGGCCAGTCCAGTTTGCGGGCTGCTGCCTTACTGGCGGTAAACAAAGGAGCGACCCATGCCCAGGCATCGGAGCAAACAGGCTTGACTCCTGGGCAGGTTACGTATGCGGTGGCTTCTTTTAGAAAAAGAAAGATAGCATTGTTCCTGGTCGATATTGTAGCTCATGCTTCTTCTCCACGTGCGACCGGACAGGTAGAAGGCGGGGCAGACACAGGGGAAGGGCAAAAAGAAGCAGTTGGCGGGATCACTGCCTCAAGTAAGAATACCAAGATTAAGAAAGAGAAAAAAGCGAAGAAAAAGGTAAAAGCTAAAGCCGACAAAAAGGCTCTCAAGGCAAAAGAAAAGAAGGCTGCCAAGAAGAAGGAAAAAAAGGCCAAGAAAAAAGTCAAGCTGGAGAAAAAAACAAAGAAGGATAAATCTACCAGGAAACAGAAAAGAAAAAAACGAAAAGATAACTGAGACGGAAGAGGTTGAGGGGAGTCTCTGCCTCTTTTTTAACGTAAATTGGTCGCCGGTTCTCATTTCAAGGCGGCATAGATCCATCCGGGATGGACAGGGCAACTGTTCCTCCCCATGAGCAGCTGAAATGACAGGACAGGGTATGAATAAAAATCTGCTTCAGAAAGGAATGATCGTTGCGGCAATTATCAGCCTGATTGCCTTATTTAAGATCATGGGATGGGAGCAGTATTTCACCTTGAGTTATCTCAAGGAGTCCCAGGCCCGTTTTGTCGAATTGTACGCAGCCAACCGGTTAACGGTGATCGCCTCCTATATGTTGATCTATATTCTGGTGACCGCTCTTTCCTTGCCGGGAGCGGCAATCATGACCCTGGCCGGGGGAGGAATGTTCGGGCTGCTGAACGGCACGGTCATTGTTTCCTTTGCCAGCACCATTGGCGCCACCCTGGCCTGTTTTGTTTCCAGGTTTCTCCTGCGGGAATGGGTACAGAGTAAATTTGGAGACAGACTGAAAACAGTTAATGAGGGAATTGCCAGGGAGGGTGGCTTTTATCTGTTCAGCCTGAGGCTGGTGCCTGTTTTTCCATTTTTTATCATTAATCTGGTCATGGGCCTCACCCGTTTGCCCCTGCTGAAGTTCTATCTGGTCTCTCAACTTGGCATGTTGCCCGGCACCATTGTTTATGTCAATGCCGGTAAGGAGATTGCCAAGATTGATTCTGTCTCCAGCATCCTTTCTCCCGGACTGATTGTCTCGTTTGTCATTCTCGGCCTGTTTCCCATCATGGTAAAAAAAATTATGGCCAAGGTGGGGACACAAAAAGAAAAATAATAATTCTTCATTGCTTCTGCCTGTTTTCTTGACATTCATTGAACGATTGATATAGTTCGCTTGTCAGATATCGATGATCCATCGGTTTTGCTGATTTTTTGCAGGCATCTTTGAAGAGTTAATTTTTTTAAAGGAGCCTCTTGTCACACATTTCATCCCAAGGAGGTTGTTATGGAAAGCAAGGATTTGAAAAAATTGCTTGCCAGCCTGGGCATTGCCGGTCTGATCAGTACTGGCGGCATTTCCTTGCCTGGAGCGCATGCCAACGGCACCGGTTGAGGCGCGGAGCCCGGTGCAGGTAGCACTGAAGTCGAAAAACCAGCAGCAAGTAGTGGCTGAGGCGGTCATCCTGACAGTGCTGTCAGCACTGTAGAAGATGATGCGGATCATGAAAAAGATCACGGCCAAAGTGGTTGAGGTGGTCAACCAGAGGGTGCAGGTAGCACTCCCGACGACAACGACGATCACGAAAAAGACCATGGCCAGAGCGGCTGAGGTGGAACAAAATAATCGTGTAGTTTGCACGAACAGGGAAAAGCCGGTGGCCAAGTCAGGTTGCCGGCTTTTTTCGTTTACTGGTAACTGTTCAGCAGCACCCCATCCGGAGTCTATGCTTACCTGCACGCGATCAGGCTAGTTCACATAGGACTACTATAACAGCGAAGCGGTGTCATCTCAGTCTGCTCGAAGTCTGTGCTTATCTGCGCACATCTGGAGTACTGCTGAAGTTACCGGATGGAGTTCAGGTGAATTATGCAACCATACCTGAATAGTTGCGTTTACTGATTCTGTTAAAAAGGATGTTTTTTGATTACTTCTGCCACGATAAAGTCAATATATCCGGTCAGCTGCGCTTTACTGGCCGATAGGCCGGGAATTGAGAATTTGCTTTCTGAGGCTTCGGCTTTGCCGGAACTGTTGCGGGATGATCCGCAAATTTGCCTGAAATATCCATATATCGTCGATCTGGCCAGGATTGAGTGGACTCGCCACACGCTGCTGAATCAACCGGCTTCACCAGTGGCACGGATAACGGAATTAACCGTCAATCCTGCCCTGGAGTTGCTGCCTGTTTCCTGGAATCATCTGCTGGAATGTTTTGATGATTCGAAAATTATTCCCCAACGGGAAGATGGGTTTGTTCTGGTCTGGAAGAAGGCTGATGCCGGCATCAAGATGAAGAGTGCCACGAACCAGGATCTGCTGGCTCTGAAAATCGTCAGCGAAGAGATTTCTACGCACGAGGCCGCGGAGAGCGGCAAGGTTTCCATCGGCGCAATTGATGATGTTCTTTACCGGGCCACCTCCAGAGGCCTTCTGCTGGCACCTCCTTCACTTATTGCCCGATCGCCGAAATTCCCTCGCGGCATTATTTCTGCTGAAAAGTATCTTGTCTCACCGGTTTTTACCCTGCAGTGGCATGTCACCCAGGTCTGTGATCTGCATTGCAGACATTGTTATGACCGGAGCGACCGCTCACCCCTGCAGCTCGACGATGCTGTCCGTATCCTGGACGACCTGTATGAATTCTGTCAGCAACACCATGTTTACGGCCAGATTTCATTTACCGGCGGCAACCCCCTGCTTTATCCTCATTTTAATGAAGTTTACCGCCAGGCGGCTGAACGAGGTTTTTTAACGACGATCCTTGGCAATCCCATGCCCGGCTATCGTATTGATGAACTGCTCGCCATTCAGAAGCCGGGATTTTATCAGGTAAGCCTGGAGGGATTACAGGAACATAATGATTATATTCGCGGTAAGGGTCATTTTGAGCGGGTTCTCGAGTTTCTTGATCTACTGAAGGATCGGGATATTTACTCCATGGTGATGTTGACCCTGACACGGGCCAACATGGATCAGGTTCTTGGTCTTGCGGAACTGCTCCGGGAGCGAACTGATCTATTCACCTTCAACCGGCTCTCTCTGGTCGGAGAAGGGGCTGATCTTGTTTCCGCCCCAATTGAAAATTATCCTGGCTTTCTCCGTCGCTACCTTAAAGCAGCAGAAAACAACCTGGTGATTGCTAGAAAGGACAGTCTGCTGAACATTGTTCTGGAGGAAGACGGCAAGCCGGTTTTCGGCGGCTGTGCCGGATACGGTTGTGGTGCGGCCTTTAACTTCGTCTCCCTGCTGCCCGACGGTGAAGTTCATGCCTGCCGTAAATTTCCCTCGCCCATGGGCAATATCTTTAAGCAGAATCTAGCGCAGATTTATCATGCGGAATCGGCCAGGCGTTACCGGGGAGGTTCCCAGGCCTGCAATGACTGCTCCATTCGACCGGTTTGCGGCGGCTGCATGGCGGTCAGTTACGGTATGGGAAAAGATATCTTCACGGAACGGGATCCCTATTGTTGGAAGGGAGTATCATGAAAAATAAAATTTTTTGGCTTTTAACACTCTCGTCAATGTCGGTCTTGCTGCCCCAGCAGTCCGAGGCCGGTGAAACCGCCATCGCCACCTTTGCCGGAGGTTGTTTCTGGTGCATGGAAAAACCTTTTGAGAAACTGGCAGGCGTCAAACAGGTGATTTCCGGTTATACCGGCGGCCATGTTGCAAATCCAACCTATGAGTCGGTTTCAGCCGGGAGCACCGGCCATATCGAGGCGATCCGGATTTCTTATTCCCCGGAACAAATCAACTATAACGACCTTCTTGAAGTCTTCTGGCAGCAGATCAACCCCACGGATGGAGGCGGGCAGTTCGTCGACCGGGGAAGCCAGTACCGCAGCGTCATCTTCTATCACAACGAAACAGAGAAAACCCTGGCTGAAGAGTCCCGCCGGAAACTGGCGGATTCGGGAGTTTTCGGACAACCCATTGTCACCGAGATTGTTAAGGCCGGCGAGTTTTATCCTGCAGAGGAGTATCACCAGGATTATCATGCAAAAAATCCGGTCAGATATCAATTTTATCGCTACCGTTCAGGCCGGGATCAGTTTTTGAAAAAAATTTGGGAGACGGAAAAAGCCCGCCGCTATCTGGGCGACAACTAGCTGTCTTTGTAGTGTTTTTTTGCCAAGCCGGGGTTACCATCGTCACCGAGCTTGTCGATACCCTTTCCAAGACATTCAAAAAATTCTGTTTCTCCACGACGAGGTGACGGTGAAGATTGGAATCAACACCGGCCTTGCTCATCTGTCCGGCAACAGGGAGGAAGATGAGCTGCTAAGTGCTTATGATGTTCATAAAAAACTGCTATACACCATCAAGCAGAATGGCTGGGCTGACAAACCGCTGACAATAACCGATACAAACGTAGGTAAAATCGATGTGAAGCTTGGCGAAGGCATGAGCCTGTAAATGAAAAAGATACACAGGATGAAAGTATTTGTACAATGTGATATGCCCATGAGGAAGTATCGTGGCGCTGACGTCAATGAGTTTTTCAGTAACCCCCATCCCGGCGGGCCGGGACAATGAAGGATGAAACAAATGTAAAAATGTGGTCATAATTACCCATTACGCTAATGGGTAATTATGACCACAAGTAAAGATAGCAAAATATTGTCCGTAGTCCACCAAAGATGTCAAGATAGAATCCCTTCCTGCCCAATTTTTTTCCCTCCATAAAATTTCATGAAAAAGAGCGGTTTTGCCAAACCTCCGGGCAGCATAGACAAGAGTATTCATGCCTGATTCTATGTCGGCGCGCAACTCCTCTATATCCCGTTGCCGTCCGCAAAAGTCATCTTGCTCTATCCCTGATCCTGAACCGTAGTAAAAAAGGATTTTTCATGGCCAATTGCATTTCCTGGTTGTCGTAATAGTCAATATGTGAATTATTTAGATTAGAAATTAAAAAACAAATCAAGATAGATTATTTATGTAAAGATAATATCATGTTGCAAATAAACTCCTGAAAAGGAATTGGTATCAACAAATGTCGGCTATATCAAAAGTGAGACTTTTTACGAACGGATTTTTGTCCCTTTTTTTCTATCAGTAAAGCTGTTGACAGATTAGTTTTATCCTCATATACTCAACCAAACGTTTGTTTGAGACAAGTTTTTGAGCCTGTGAAAAATTCACAACCAGTTGGCAAAATAGAGGTAGGAATACCATGAAACAGAGAATGAGGGTATATTTCCCCTGGTCGACAGGTGAGATGCCATCAGGCGGTAAATATCGCAGGTTCCCGTTTTTTTTTGAAGATAGATGTTTATCTTGGTGCATGTTCTTCAGCCTTCTCCCGTTGCTGGTTTTGCCCTCCATGGCCAAGGCCGCACCTCCCGCCGCCGGCCCTCCGCCTCTTGTGACGGTAGCCCCGGTTGTTCTGCAGGATGTCAACCCGCCGGCGGAATATGTAGGTCATGTCGAGGCCGTTCAGAGTGTTGATCTGCGGGCCCGGATTGAGGGATTTCTGCAAGAGATTCATTTCAGAGAGGGCGCTGATGTCCATGTCGGCGATTTGCTCTATGTTATTGAACCGGCCCCTTACCAGGCACAGGTTGCGGCGGACAGGGCCAGGGTGGCCCAGGCCGAGGCAAGTCTGAGAAAGGCAAGTCTCCTCCTGAAAAGGCTGAAGGCGGCTCGATCGGACAGTATATCCGCCACCAGTATGGATGGCGCCGTTGCGGAAGAACTCCGAATGCAGGCCCGGCTGGAAGAGGCCAAGGCAACACTTGTCCGTTCTGAACTCGACTTGGACTATACAAAAATTAAAGCCCCCATCAGCGGCCGCATCGGCCAAACCCGCTATACCAGAGGAAATCTGGTCAACCCTGCCTCCGGAGCGTTGGGTCGCATTGTCCAGCTTGACCCTGTCCGGGTGCTCTATTCCATCAGCGAGAATGATCTTAATGCTATTCAGGCGGCCCTGCACGATGGTGGGTCGGGGAAAAAACATCCTTTGCCAAGGGACGAGAAACTTAATTCGTCCCCGTCCCTAACCCTGCGCCTCAAACTGGCAAATGGCGAAATGAGCAAAGCCAACGGTCATGTTGATTTCGTGGATAACCAGGTGGATCCCGCAACCGGTACCATGGCGGTCTGGGCATTGTTTGACAACAGTGACTTAAAGCTGTTGCCGGGACAATATGTCACGGTCATGCTCAGCCGAAGTCAACCTGAAATGATGCCTGTGGTGCCCCAGGCCGCAGTCCTGAACAATCAGCAGGGTAGCTATGTCATGGTTGTCGACAAAAAGAGCCGGGCCGTTGTTCGGCCGGTTACTATTGGCGTCGAGATGGGGACGGACTGGACGGTGAAATCGGGACTGAGCGAAGGCGACAGGGTGATTGTCCAGGGAATTCAGAAAGTGCGTTCTGGCCAGATCGTCCGTATTGACTCTGGCATTCCCAAAGAGAGCTAAACCATGTTTTCACAGCTTTTCATTAACCGTCCCCGCCTGGCGGTGGTGGTATCGATTTTTATCACCCTGCTGGGAGTGATCGCTCTGTATCAGATTCCGGTGGCCCAGTATCCCCAGATAACGCCTCCGGAAATTCGGGTCTCCGCCGTCTATCCGGGGGCCGGCGCCCAGGTTCTGGCCGATACCGTGGCCGCTCCTATTGAAAAGGAGGTGAACGGTGTTGACAATATGCTCTACATGTCATCGAGCTGTTCCAATTCCGGCACCTATTCCCTGACCGTCACCTTTGCGGTGGGCACTGATCCCGACATTGATCAGGTTAACCTGCAGAACCGGGTGCAGTTGGCTATGGCAAAACTTCCCAAAGAGGTGGTGGCCCAGGGGATTGATGTCCGCAAACGTTCTTCCGACATGATGGCGGCCATTAGTTTTTATTCGCCGAACAAGAGTCGGAACATGCTTTTCTTAAGCAATTATGTCAGTAGTAATATCAAGGATGCCCTGGTGCGGCTCAAGGGGGTCAGCGATGTTTTTATTTTCGGGGAAAAGGAATACAGTGTCCGGATATGGCTGAATCCCGAACGTCTGATTGCACTGTCGATGACAGCCGATGATGTGATTTCCGCCATTCGCAATCAAAATATCCAGGCCGCTGTCGGTTCCATCGGTCGGGAGCCAGTGGGAAACAGTCAGCAGATGCAGTATATCCTGCGGGCCAAGGGACGGTTCACGGACATTGAAGATTTTAAAAATATCGTTGTCCACGCCAATGACCAGGGCGGCCTGGTGCGGGTTCGTGATATTGCCCAGGTGGAACTTGCGGCCAAATACTACAACCATCAGTCAACCCTGAACGGCACACCGGCCGCAACCATTGCCGTCTATCGGTCGTCCAACGCTAATGCCATGGACACCATGCAAGAGGTGCGGGCCGAGCTTGAACATCTTGCCGGTCAGATGCCTGAAGATGTCAAATATCAGATTATCCTTGATACCACCAAATATATTTCAGCGGCCATTGATGAAATTGTCATGACCCTGGGGTTTACAAGTTTTCTGGTCATTCTGGTTGTCTTTGTCTTCCTGCAGGACTGGCGAGCCACTCTTGTCCCGGCCATGACCATCCCGGTTTCCCTCATCGGTACTTTTGCGGTCTTGCTTGCCCTTGGTTACAGCGCCAATACCATTTCCCTCTTTGCCCTGATCATGGCTATCGGCCTGGTAGTGGATGACGCCATCGTGGTGGTGGAAAATGTCTACCGGATCATGGAGGAGGATCATCTTAGTCCCCGGGAGGCAGCGGTCAAGGCCATGGGCCAGGTCACCGGGCCGATTATCGCCACCACCCTGGTGCTGCTGGCGGTCTTTGTGCCGGTAGCTTTTATGCCCGGCATCACGGGTGAGCTTTATAAACAATTTGCCGTGACCATCTGCACCTCGGTACTGATTTCCTCACTCTGCGCCCTGAGCCTGAGCCCGGCCATGTGCGCCACTGTTCTCCGGCCTCACAGACTTGTGCGCCGGGGACCCCTTGCCTGGTTTAATCGTTTTCTCGACGCTTCCAGGCGGGGATACGTGGCCGGTTCCGCCTGGCTGATCCGGCGTCTGGTTGTGGCTCTTCTTGTTTTTGCAGCTGTCACCGGCAGCGTTTTTTACCTGTTTTCCTCTTGTCCCACAAGCTTTCTGCCCCAGGAAGACCAAGGGTATTTCTTTATGAATGTTCAGCTGCCGGAGGGCGCTTCCCTGGCCCGGACCAGCAAGGTTCTGGCGCAACTTACCGAAGAAATTACAAGTATCGGAGGGGTGAATGACGTTATCGGCGTCAGCGGCTTCAGCCTGCTCAGCGGTGATGGTGATAATGTCGGCCTGGGAGTTGCTATTCTTGCCCCCTGGGATGAACGGAAGCGGCCCGATCTGCAGCTTGACGCCATTATAGGTCAGACCCAGGCCAAGTTGGCCGCCATTTCCACGGCCAACAGCTTTGCCTTTGCGCCGCCTGCCATTATGGGGCTGGGTGCCAGCGGCGGTTTTGATTTTCGCCTCCAGGCCCTGGAGGGCCAGAGCCCACAGGAACTTGCTGGCGTTACCATGGCCATGATGATGGCCGCAAACCAGGATCCGGCCCTGATGCGTGTTTTTTCCACCTATACGGCCAATACGCCACAGATTTTTTTGAATGTCGACCGCACCAGGGCCGAGTATCTCAAGGTTCCGGTGAGCCGCATTTTTTCCACCCTGCAGGCTCAGCTGGGGTCGGCTTATGTGAATGATTTTAACCTGCATGGCCGCACATATCAGGTCAAAGTCCAGGCCCAGGCCGGATATCGGGACTCTATGACCGATATCACGAACCTCTACGTGCGCGGCGATTATGGCAATATGGTACCCATGAGCTGTTTGGTAACCCTGTCAACGATTGTCGGACCGCAGATCGTCACTCGTTATAATCAGTTTTCAAGTGCCCAGTTCAACGGTAATGCGGCACCGGGCTTTTCCTCGGGCGAGGCCATGGATGCCATGGAGCGGCTGGCCGTTGGGACTTTACCGCCCGGCTATGGTTTTGACTGGTCGGCCATGTCCTTTCAGGAGCGCACGGCCGGTGGCCAGGTGGCAGGGCTCTTTGGCCTCGCCCTGGTTTGTGCCTATCTCTTTCTGGTGGGCCAGTACGAAAGCTGGAATTTGCCGCTTGCCATTATTGTCTCGATTCCCGTGGCTCTTCTGGGCGCCTTGGTTGGCTTATGGCTGATGGGATATTCTTTGAGCATTTATGCCCAGGTTGGGTTGGTTCTCCTGGTGGGACTGGCCTGCAAAAATGCTATTTTGATCGTCGAGTTTGCTAAAAAGCGGCAGGAAGATGGCCTTTCTGCGGCTGAGGCTGCGGTGAACGGGGCCAAAATCAGGTACCGGCCCGTGCTGATGACCGCCTTTACTTTTATTCTTGGTGTGTTGCCTATGGTCATGGCGAGCGGTGCCGGTGCCGGTAGCCGCAGGGCCATCGGCACCACGGTCTTTGCCGGCATGCTGGCCTCAACCATGCTTGGCATTTTCCTGATTCCTTCACTCTATTATTTTTTCCAGACCTGCAGGGAAAAAGGAACGGTGTGGCGGAAGCGGCTTAGAAAAGAGGCGCGTCAATGAGATTGATGAGACAATGGATTCGGACAACAGCCGCTGTTCTGTCTGCTGTCGTTGCTGGATTGGCCTTGGCTGGCTGCGCGATGGTTGGGCCGGATTACGTCGGGGTTGAGCCGGACGCGCCGCCGCAATGGCAGACTGAACTTTCCGGCGGCTTAAGCAGTGAAAAAACGACACTGGAAGATTTGGCCCATTGGTGGACAACACTAGGTGATACGGATCTCAATCATCTGATGGAGTGCGCCGTCATGTCCAATCTTGATTTGAAAAAGGCCCGCTCCAGCATCCGTGAAGCCAGAGCTCTGCGGGGAATAAGCCGCGCCGCATTTTTTCCTACTTTGGATGGTGACGCCTCCGCTGCCAGATATCACGCCGCTGAGATAAACAGAGGAGATGATAATGAACTCTATAAGGCCGGTTTTGACTCGGGCTGGGAACTGGATATTTTCGGCGGGACACGCCGCAGGGTGGAGGCATCCCGGGCCGATCTTGAAGTTACTTGGGAAAATCTCCATGATGTCCTGGTGAGTCTGCTGGCCGAGGTGGCTTTGAACTATGTAGAGGTCCGGACATATCAGGCCCGCCTGGAGCAGACAAGGGCCAATATTAAATCGCAAAAAGAAAGCTATGAGCTGAATCAGTCGCTCTATGAGGCCGGGATAATCGACGGCTTGGCTGTACACCAGTCTCTTTACAACCTGGAACGGAGCCGTTCCCATCTTTCGACCTTGAAGATCGGCCTTGCGGCGGCAAAAAATCGTTTGGCCGTGCTTCTTGGCCAAAGACCTGGTTCTCTGAATCTGTCTGAACCCAAACCAATTCCAGTGCTGCCGCCCACTGTAGCCGTTGGGGTCCCGGCGGAAACTCTGCGTCACAGGCCGGATATCCGCAGGGCCGAACGGAATTTAGCTGCCCGCACCGCCCGGGTCGGGGTCGCCACGGCGGATTTATACCCAAAATTTCGCCTTGTCGGCAGTATCGGCCTGGAGTCGGTAACCAGTGAGGATTTGCTGGAATGGTCAAGCCGCACGTGGAGCATTGGTCCTGCTGTTTCCTGGAATATCTTTCATGGCGGCGCAATTCGTCAGAATATCAAGGTGCAGAACGAACGCCAGGAACAGGCCCTGATTAACTATGAAACAACGGTTCTCAATGCTCTGGAAGAGGTGGAAAATATTCTGGTGGCCTATGGTGAAGAGCAGCAAAGGATGGAAAATCTGAGCAGAGGTGCAGATGCGGCACAAAATGCCGTTTTATTGTCCGAGGATCAGTTTCAGGCCGGTTTGGTTGATTTCAGCAATGTTCTGGATGCCCAGCGGGCCCAGCTGAATTTTCAGGATGAACTGGTTCGGAGCAAAGGGGCGGTGATTTCGAATCTGGTACGGCTGTATAAGGCACTGGGCGGAGGCTGGGAAGCTGCTAATCGTCCACCAGCATCCCATCTGCGCGAGAGTCAAGGAAAGTGACATAGAAGGGCTATAGTCACTTATCTTGATCTCACACATATAGGGCACTGGTGAATGATTAGCGGGAGACGCGTTATGAAAAGTAGAAAATCGAAGAACGTAATGAGAATTGACTGATGGGCGGCGTTGAATGAAACAGATAACGAGCAAAATGAAAATTCTCGAGGCGGCAATTCCTCTGTTTGCCAATGGTGGGTTCAACGGGATTTCCATGCGTGCCATTGCCAGGGAAGCCGGCCTGAATGCCGCATCCATCTATCATCACTTTCCGGATAAACAAACGCTGTATATCCAGGCAATGGCTCATGCCTTTTCCAGAAAGGCTGAAACTCTATCCGCTGCTCTGGCCACGAATGCTTCGCCCGAACAGAGGCTGAAACATTTTGTCGCGGCATTTTGCCGCATCATTCATGACGATCAGAATTTTAGAAAATTGATTCAGCGGGAAATCCTGGAAGGCGACGAGTCACGCCTTCGGTTGCTGGCCGAGGAGGTATTTCTGGATATTTTTTCCGCCCTTTCCTTTTTGAGCAGGGAGATTGCGCCTGGCTATGACGCGCATCTGCTTGCCATTTCCATTATCGGTTTAATGGCCTATCATTACCAGATCGCTCCCCTGCGCAAGTTTCAAGCCGGCAGCAGGTTGGAACACGATGATCCGGATGTGCTGGCGATTCATGTGACCAAGCTGTTGCTTGAAGGGATAAAAGGTAGAGTTTCAGAAACAAAAAAAGCAAATTGAGTGTTTCAAATCAGGGGTAAGGAACTAATACCTGAAATTGTTCTCTACCGCAACCGAAAGCTCTTTGGCAGACTCGGTACAATTTTTCAAAGCAAAATTATGCAGGCAACTCGCATCAGAGACAATATGCATTGATTGAAATGTTGAAAATTTGAGTTAATATTGACATAGAGGGACTACTGCAATAAAAATCTTTTAAAGATCAGCCGATTTTTTAATGAAAAAAAGGGAGAAATGGCATGAAGAAAATTTTGGCTCTGGTTTCTGTTCTGCTTTTAATCGGTGGGACAATAACATCTTTTGCTGATACCAAGGAAGCTGAAAAAGCCTTTTTGTCCGAATTGCAAAAAGGTATTCCTCAGGAGAAAATTGTCTCCACTGATGATTTGTACAAAAAATGGCAGGAGGTTCAGGCCGGCACAAGTCAGGCAATCATCATAGATATCCGGACCGAGGCTGAGTTTGATGCAGGCCATCTCAAAGATGCCAATAATATCGACTCAGGCTATGCTTATGCCATCCCCAAAAAAACATCTGATCCGGAGCGTGAAATGTGGATTTTCTGCCAAACCCAGCATCGGGCCGGCTATTTTGTTTCCCTTCTTTACAAATACGGATATAAAAATGTCTATCTCGTCAAGGGTGGAATCAAGGAATGGGCCGAAAAGGGATACCCCCTGTACAATAAATACCTGGGAGAAATCAAGGTCCTTCAATACCATAAACAGCTGGAGGAGGACTTTTTATATCGGGAAAACAAATAGTTCTTAAAAAAGACTTGAAGCGGACTCCTTGCGAGTTTGCTTCGGGGCCACAGGCCGGATTCTCAATCTTTCTCGCTTTTCGGCATCGTCCAGGCAATCAGGGCAAGGACAAAGGCAAAAGCCAAGGCGATAACAATACCCTGTATGCCCTGGATGATGGCATCATAGGACGACCCGGTCTGGGCCAGCGTCACCTTGCCGCCGGAAATCTTATCCATGAGAAACGTATTTTTGATTTTTGCAAAAATAAGCATGTAGGTAAAGGCACCGGCCAGTCCACCCAAGACAAATACGGCACCATCTTTTCGTCCTTCGCCCAGAGCCGCCACCGCGGTACCGGGACAATACCCGGCCAACGCCCAGCCGATTCCTAAAATCATCCCGCCGATTGGAACACCCCAGTAGGTTGATTTCACCGACAGATGCCCAGGGTCGATCATGCCGGTTTCCATGCCGATGAATAGAAGTGAACTGGCAAAGGCGATGCCCAGCAGGATGGCCTTCATCAGGTGAAAATTTTTGAGGCGCAACATGTTGATAATAAGATGCGGGTTTGTGGCACCAACACGATGAAGAACAAAGCCGAAGATCGTGCCAATACAGATAGCTGATATGATATCCATTTTCTTTCCCTCCTATTTCCGGCCAAATAAAATAACAGCCACGGGAACGGCAGCCCCAAAAGCCCCAAAGGCAAATAAATAACCGCTCAAAGAGGTCTGCATCATGCCGCTCATCATGTGACCGCTGGTACAGCCGCCTGCCAGTCTGGCCCCGAGCAGAACAAGAAACCCCCCTGCAAAGACAGCCAGGTAGCGCTTGTAACTCTCATCACCGAACCTGTTTCGCCAGACTGTCGGAGCAATTTGATCCGCCTGTGTGGGGGCGGGGCCTTTTGTCAGCCTGGAAAGAAAGGTACCGAAAATCATGCTCAGGACAAAGATAAAACTGTAGTTTGCCGGATTTGCCACATTTTTGGCGTACTTGCCGCCGCTTTTATTCAGGTAGGCGTTTGAGCTTGTGTAGCCTGATTTTGCTTTTGGGTCCTCCCTGACCACATCATCGGACATCAGATCCCAGACGATGCCATCAAGGATGACGAACTGTGTTGATACGCCAATGGGCTTAACCGCCCACACTGCAAGCAGAAAAGCGATTCCCAGAGCGATTCCCCCGGTAAACCAATTTAATTGTCCCTTCACGACAGACTCCTGAAAGTAAAGTTAAAAAAATAGCTGGTTAGTATTTAACTGTTTTATTTAATTCTTAAGTAGATGAATGGCAAGAATAATTTTTATCAGGATATTTTAAAGTTGTAATTCATATCATAATATAACTCACTGCTGGAATTTGATCCGGCCTGCCCATTACTGAAAAAAGATGAAAAAACTTTGAAACTTCAAACTAACTTGAAATCATCAAATAAAAAAGATACAAGATAATCATCATGAGCGATATTGAAAATTATATCCTGGAAGAGGTTTTTTCTATAGAGAAATCCGGCGAAATGCCGGAAGTGGCATATTATGAGTCTCTTTATTTCTTGACGAAAGAGAATTCAGGTCCTTGTCTGCGGCTGGGTGAAGAGCAGCTTCTACCGTTAAAAAAGGCGGTTATTAAACGCTATATTACCATCATACACCGGGATTTGCTCCCGGAAAACAGGGATAAGCAAATTTATCGGGGAGTGGACAGATGTGTGGCTAACTGGCAGCGGTTGAACACCTTCTGCCAGCGGGCGGATATGGATGTCGGTCGTCTTCGTGGAGAGGTCAAGGCAGCCCTGAAAAGCTTTCTCAACCGTGAAGTTGAGGATTGCAGGGACGGTAACAGGGTGTCATGCATCAATTGCAAGACAACCAGGCTGGAGGAGTTTTTAGAGGATCTCGGCCTGGATTCCGGTGAACTGGCCGAGGGGTGGCAGGATTTAAGCTTGTTATGACGGAACATTTCAAACCTGATGCATAAAAATAATTTGACAAAAATGAACCATATACGTTATAAAAATTGGTTGCAGATAAACATGTAGGGTCGTGACTCCATTTCCAATGGAGGATGGAACGATCTTATCATTTTTAAATAGTTGTTTTTAATTAATTTAAATAGTGGAGTTGCAATGATTGAGGTTGAGGTTCGAGGAGATATTGAGTATGCCATTCGGCAGTTAAAGAAAAAACTGCAGATGGATGGGATGAAGAAAGAATTAAGACGTCGTGAATATTATGAAAAACCCAGCGTGAAAAAACGTCGCAAGGCTGCCGAGGCCAAGAGAAAATTACGCAAGGTCATGTACCGTATGCGGAAAGAGTGGTAACGGGACAAGCTTTCCCCTCCTCATCATCCCAAAGGAACAGGTCTCCGGTGCCTTCTAAGTTGTTGCAACAGCTTGAAATTTGGCAGGATCTGTTCCTTCATTATCTTGCAGCTGAAAAAAGGCTGGCCCCGAACACCGTTCGCTCCTATCACTCCGATGTGATTTCATTTCTTGATTTTCTGTCCCACAGGGAAGTTAAGAACCGGATTACTTCCGGCATGGTGCGGGATTTTCTTGCATTTTCTCATCGGAAAAATATTTCAAACCGCAGTATTTCAAGAAAAATTTCAACGTTGCGTTCTTTTTTCCGTTTTCTGGTCGCGGAAAAATTTATTAAAGCCGACCCAACCGCTATTCTGGATCTGCCGAAACCGTCACATAAGCTGCCAAGGGTTTTAACTGTTTCCGAGGTCAGCCTGCTTCTTGATCGGCCGGAAAAGCGGACCGTGCTTTCCCTGCGCAACAGCGCCATGCTTCATCTCCTCTACGCCACGGGCATGCGGGTTTCGGAGCTGGTTCATCTGCCGCTTTCCGGTTTTTCCCTTGCCAATGGTTATGTCCGGGTGCTGGGCAAGGGCGAGCGGGAAAGGTTGATTCCTTTTGGAGAGGCGGCAAAAGATCATGTCAGTGCTTATCTCAAGAAAAGCCGGACAAAACTCCTCAAGGCCCGGTTCAGCGATTTTCTTTTTGTCACCAATCGAGGAACATGCATGACGAGGCTGCGTTTCTGGCAGATTATCCGACAACGCGGTTTGCAGGTTGGCATCGGTAAGAAAATCAGCCCTCATATTCTGCGCCACTCTTTTGCCACTCATCTTCTGGAGCATGGGGCCGATCTCAGGTCGGTGCAGATGATGCTGGGGCACTCCGATATTGCCACCACCCAGATCTATACCCATGTTGACAGCAGCCGTCTCAAGGATCTGCATCAGCGTTTTCATCCCAGGGGATAAACCGGTTATGGACGTTATCACCACCCACCTGAATGCTGATTTCGATGCCATGGCCTCCATGATTGCGGTGAAAAAACTCTATCCTGATGCTATTCTTGCCTTCCCGGGTTCCCAGGAAAAGAATGTCAGAGAATTTTTGATCCAGTCGGACTACATCTATGAGTTTCAGCGGCTGAAAATGATCTCCCTGGACCAGATCACTCGCCTCATCGTGGTTGATACCAGGCAGCCGGCCAGAATCGGCAATTTTCAGAAATGTCTGGATAACCCTGGCCTTAAAATTCATCTTTATGATCATCATCCGGACGCGGCAGGAGATCTGAGCGGGGAGGTGGAAGACGTGCGGCCGGTTGGTGCCACAGCCACTTTGCTCAGCGAGATTTTTCAGGAACGAAAGCTTACGGTGAGTCCGGACGAAGCGACTTTGTTGGCCATGGCTATCTATGAAGACACCGGCTCCTTTTCCTTCAATACCACCACACCCAATGATTTACGGGCTATGGCCTGGCTGTTGGAGCAGGGCGCCGATATTTCGGCGGCCTGCCAGCACATCAGCCAGGAACTGACCAGTGATCAGGTTTCCCTGCTTCACAAATTGATCAAATCTTCCACCACTTACCATATTCAGGGGATAAATATTGTAGTCGCCCGGTTGGCCGTGCCGGACTATATTGATGAATTCGCCCTGATCGTCCGGCGTTTCATGGCCATGGAAAATCTTGATGTTCTTTTTGCCCTGGCCTCCATGGGTGAAAGGATTTATGTCATTGCCCGAAGCAGGCTGCCTGAAGTTAATGTGGGCAAAATCGCTGCGGATCTTGGCGGAGGCGGACATGCTTCAGCCGCTTCGGCCACGGTGCGGGATATGACTCTCATTGAAACTGAGGAAAGGGTGATTCGCTTGCTCCACAAACATGTCCGGCCTGAAAGTCTGGCATGGGAGCTGATGTCCTCTCCCATAATCTCAGTGGATCCTTTGATCTCCATCAACGAGGCCAATCAAATTCTGACCCGCTACTCCATTACGGTTCTTCCGATTTTAAAGAATAAAAATGAGGTGCTTGGTCTTATTTCCCGGCGTGACGCAAGTAAGGCAATTTTTCACGGCCTGGGTGATCTGCCGGTGACTGAATACATGACCACGGAATTTGTGTCTCTGCCGTCAACAGCGACCCTGGCTGATATTCAGAAGCTCATCATCGAGCATCGCCAGCGTTTTATCCCTGTGGTGGATAACGGCATTCTGGTTGGAGTGATAACCCGCACGGACCTGTTTAATTTGCTGATCAACGACCAGTCCTATCTTCCCGAGCTGACCGAGGGCCAGAATCAGCCATCGGTTGAGCGGCGGCGCAACCTTAATAACCTGATGACACAGTTCCTGTCACGGGAGATAATTATCCTTCTCAGAACCATTGGCGAAGTGGCAAAGGAAAATCATGTCACGGCCTATGCCGTGGGCGGCTTTGTCCGGGATCTGCTGCTTCATGTCAAGAATTTTGATCTTGATATTGTGGTGGAGGGAGACGGTATTATGTTCGCCAGGAAGCTGGCTGATTATTTAAAAGCCAAGGTGCGCATCCATGAGAAGTTCAGTACGGCGGTGGTCATCCTCCCGGACGGATTAAAGGTGGATATTGCCACGGCCCGGCTGGAATATTATGAATATCCAGCTGCCATGCCCACAGTGGAGTTCAGCTCACTCAAGCTTGATCTTTTCCGGCGGGATTTTACCATCAATGCCATGGCCCTCAATCTCAATCCCGGCCATTTCGGCATTCTGGTGGACTTTTTCAACTGTCAGAATGATCTGAAAGACCGGCAGATCCGCATTCTCCATAATCTCAGTTTTGTTGAAGATCCCACCCGTATTTACCGGGCCATCCGTTTTGAACAGCGTATGGGTTTTCAGCTCGGCAAACATACGGAACGGCAGATCAAGACGGCGGTGCGGATGAATCTCTATGATCATTCCTTTGGCCGTCGGTTTTACCAGGAGATCAGGATTATCCTTTCCGAGGAGAATCCCCTTGGGGCCATCCGTCGTATGAGCCAGTTCGGCTTGTTGAAATTTCTCTGCCCTGCCCTGAAACTTGATCAGCGACTGGAAGAAATTCTTGAGGAAACCCATCGAGTCGTGGCCTGGTATAAGCTTCTTTATATCAAGGAGCGCTTCAGGCAGTGGATCGTTTATCTGCTTGCCTTGATGGCCAGGGTCCCAACCAAGGGGCTCTATGATTTCTGTCAAAAATTCGGTGTGCCGGAAAGATACTCTCAGCTTCTTATCCGGGAAAGGGTGGAAGCGGGACGCATCGTCAAGATGCTTGAGCGGCGCAAACAGCTGCGCCCCAGTGAGGTGTACTGGCTTTTGCAGGGAATGAGCCATGAGGGGTTGCTTTATCTGATGGCCATTTGTCGGAACAAATCAGGCAAACAGGCTGTCTCTTTATATGTCACGAAATTAAGGCATGTCAAAACTCATCTTCATGGCGTCGATCTGAAAAAAATTGGCTACCCTCCCGGGCCTATTTATCAGACTATTCTTAATCATCTTCTTGAGGCTACCTTGGATGGCCGGCTGGACAGCCGGGAAAAAGAAATGCAATTATTGCGGGAAAAGTATCCCTTGAATGGGGATGAAGGGATGTAATTATTCAGTGACACAACCGGGAGCTGAATTCGGCCTTTTTTTGGCCGGAATCCAGAAATCTAGCCACAAACTCCTTCCTGGATTCCGGCCAAAAAAAGGTCGGAATGACAAGGCGAAGTCTTTCAGCTATCGTGCTGATTCTACAATTTTTATGCAGGCTACTCGAATTAAGGTAAAAGAATGACCGTTATCCAACAAATAGCAATACTTGCGCCGCCTTTTCTGTTTGCCCTGACCATTCATGAATTTTCTCATGGTTATGTGGCCGATCGGCTGGGCGATCCAACGGCCCGCAACATGGGCAGACTGACCCTGAACCCAATAAAACATATCGATCCGCTGGGGGTATTGGCTTTTATTATCATGAAAATCGGTTGGGCCAAGCCGGTGCCCGTGGACCCCAGGTATTTCAAAAATCCTTTGCAGGATATGCTGTGGGTAGCTCTGGCCGGTCCTGCCGCCAACCTGATGACCGCCATTGCCAGCGGCCTGTTAGCCCAGCTTCTCGTTGTTGTGAGTCCGGTTCTGCCACCCTTTCTTCTCTGGCCCCTGGCCCAGATGATTGCGGCCAGTATCTGGATTAATATCATGTTGGCCGTCTTTAATCTGCTGCCTATCCCGCCTCTGGACGGCAGTAAGGTGCTCATGGGACTCCTGCCGCCGCAACAGGCGGCAAGCTTTGCCAAACTGGAACCATTTGGCTTTATTATCCTTCTGGGCCTGTTCTACACCGGTATTTTGCAAAAGGTCATTATGCCCATTATTACCTTTGCCCAGAATATGATTGTCGGGTAGAAGATGTAAAAAATGGCTGGATAACGAAATTTTCCGTAGTCAGCTCGGAACTCTATTCGTTATGTCATGTTGCTGACTCAAAGAGTTTGTATTTTGCTGTTTTTTTATCAAAAGTAATTACAGCGTCACAACCTTGTTCTTTGCCGGAATGGGCAATTAAAAGATTTGACAAATCGTAACTGTTTCCTTGAGCATTTTGGACAAATTGATGTAATGCCGGCTGATGTTCAAAGTGAATTTGTCGTAAGTTCTTGAAGACATAATTGTATTATTACCTCCTTCCCTTTGTCCGAATCTGATTACCAGTAAAGAAAATTTTCCGGAAATCCGTAAGTTAAAATCGCAAAAAAGGAAACAATAAACCGTTTTCATTTCTTGCGATTTTTAGTCAAACAGGCTGTATCTCTTTTTTAACAATGGTTTGCGTGAAATTCAACTTGAATGGCACAATGATTGCATTGGCTAATAGTTGAAATGACCCTAAGCAAGTTGAGGAGCATCATATTGAGCTCCATTTTGTCGGGTTACAAAAATGAGTCAATGAAAAGAGGAGTAAGAAATGAAAAAAATAATTCTTACGAGCCTTCTGGGACTTGGTTTGATCAGCTTTGCAGCAACTGCCAGCGCCACATTGATATTTAATTCGGGTGGTTGCGATTATACGGACGATCTTTTCGGGACTGGATCGTGCGGAGGCAACGGAGCTGATATTGTTTATGATTCCATGACAATGAAGTTTGTGCAAAATGGGACGGATACCGTGCGCATAACCCTAGATACTAGCAACATGGCTCCTGATCCTGGCAAGGTAACGTTTGTCTGGTTTAATGGTAACGGTTTGGACTTTGCCGAGCTGTCATTTGCCTCTTATTTGGGAGTGGAAACTAAAAAAATTGTCGAGGGTGGAAATGTTGGAAATATGGGTCAATTTGACATTAGATTCGATCATGTCACATCCGGCCCTCTCGGAGCATTTCAATACGGCATGCAAAGCAACTGCGACATCACGGGTGACGGTCTTACAGGGAATTTATTTGCTGCTTTAAACTCAGAAGGTTGTGCTGGTGCATTTCACATGGGCGTTACCGGAAACGAAGAAAGCGGCCACTACGATGGTGGTGCCCCGGTCCCCGCGTCAGCCTCCATGTTTCTCTTTGGCACAGGCTTGGTCGGCCTAGTTGGATTTAGTAAAAAAAGAAAGAAAAAGTAGTCTTTTCCGGAAAACAGGAATGATAAAAGGCAGGGCCATGATGGCTCTGCCTTTTTTTATTGTTTTTCCGTGTCTCTACGAGTTTTGTGAGAAAATTATATATCAAAATCGTCTACCACAACTTCAGGCACTTTTGGGTTAACTTCTTTTGTTGCGAATTTTCCCAATCAAGCCGGTGGTGGAAATATCATTTACTAGATTAATAGTTGCTACCCGCCCCCCGGCCTCCATCACCTCTCTGGCACCGACAATCGTCTCCACCGACCAGTCAGCTCCCTTGACCAGCACGTCCGGTATCAGGGTGGTGATCAGGTTTAGAGGTGTTTCCTCGCCAAAGAGAACAACATGATCGACACAGCTAAGGGCGGCGAGAACCCTGGCTCGGCTCATTTCCTGGTTCACCGGTCGCTCCGGTCCCTTGATGGAACGAATTGAGGCGTCGGTGTTAAGTCCGACAACAAGACAGTCCCCCTGTTTTCTGGCCTCTTCAAGATAAGTCACATGACCTTCATGAAGAAGATCAAAACAGCCGTTGGTAAACACCACCCGGCAGCCACCCTCTTTGTATTGTTGAACCAGTTTGGCAAGTTTTGGCAGATCAATGATTTTATCCCGGTCGAAAAAGCGGTGAGGAGACGGGATCGCGGTATTAAAACGGGCGCGAATTTCGTTGACCAAGACCGTGTCAATCAGCAGGCCGCCAGCTTCTGCTTTCTCGCCCGCGAGTGAAAGCACCTGGCCATCAGGGCCGACAATCATCGAATGACCGCCAAACTTGGTGTTGCCGCTTGTGCCGCAATGATTACAGGCAGCAATATAGATCTGGTTTTCAATGGCCCGGGCCTTGAGCAGGGCCTGCCAGTGATCAATTCGAACAGCGGGCCACTGGGCGCTTACCAGCAGCAGTTTCGCCCCGTATTTTACCTGGTGGCGGGCCAGTTCCGGAAAACGCAGATCATAACAGATCAGTCCGGCCACCGGACCGGAATCCGTCTGCATGGGACAGGGAGAAGAGCCTGGAGTGAAATAACGGTCTTCGGCCAAGGGGGCAAACATGTTTTGCTTGCGATACATGCCCATAACGCCCTGGGGACCGACAATAGAGAGAGTATTGTAAAATATTTCTCCTTGCGCCGATTTAGCCGGTTCCGGCAGGGAACCGGCCAGGCATAGTTGATATTGGTTGGACAGCTTTTGCAGCTCAAACAGCAGTTCGGTGGTTCGTGCCGCTTGCCTGGACAGCGTCGGATAATCAAATCCTGCGGCCCAGAGTTCCGGCAGGACAACAAAGCCCGGCCCTTGCTGTGATAAATTTTCCAGGCCGTTTTTGACCTGATCCAGGTTGGCCTCGATCTCTCCGGTTTGGACATCAAATTGCAGGAAGCCGAGATAAAGTTGTGTCATTTCATATCCTTATATGCTTTTGTTTTTGACCTGAATTTGATGATATTGTAAAAACTAGTGAAACCACAGAGAGCACGAAGATCGTAACTTCGGTTATCCTGTTTTCATATTAATCTACGGCTATGAATATCTGATTTGCATGGCATGTTTTCACCATGGTTTCGTCTGTAGGACAACCCTTGTGGTTGCCCTTTTTTGATTGCCACGAAGGGAAAGGGTACCCACGAGGTGCACCCCTACTATGATCTCCGGGCCCTCTGTGGTTCAGAGCAGTTTTTCAGCCATCATCCATCAGCCAAGCGAGCCAGAGCCAGATTAGCCATGGTCAGGCCGAATATTGCTGTAATCGTCGGCAGGCTGCCCAGAATTCGCTTTCCGCCTGGTTCCTCATCCCGGCTGGCGGGCCTCTGTTTGTGAAAGTCGGAATGAGCCACTTCCAGAGAATATACACAGATGATGCCTTGGCCAATACCGCGGCTGCGCAGCTTTTTACGCATACGTCGGGCCAGGGGGCAATTACTGGTCTCAAAAAGATCCGCGGTCCGGATCAGGGCAGGATCGGTCCTTAAAGCCGCGCCCATGGAAGAAATAACCGGAACTCCCTGCTGCCGGGCCGCAGCCAGTAATTCGATCTTGGGACCGATTGTGTCAATGGCATCAATCAGTAGATCCGGCCTGGGCGTAAGAACCTGTTGCAGGGAGTGCTGATCGACAAAAAGGTTAAGCTTTTCCACCTCGCATCCGGGATTGATCTCTTTTACCCGGCATGACGCGGCCTCGGTTTTGGCCTGGCCCAGAGTGGATTCCAGGGCCAGGATCTGACGATTGATATTTTCCAGGGAGATCACGTCAAAGTCAATCAGTCTGAAATGCCGGATGCCGGAGCGTGCCAGTCCTTCCAGGGCATATCCGCCAACAGCACCCAGGCCGACGATGGTGACAAGCCGATCCTGCAGCCGAGCCAGCTTGGCCGCGCCGATCAGCCTCTCAATTCGTGAAAATCTGTAACTATTTAGATGTGGTTGCATAATTTATTTGCCTAAACGCCATACTGTTCAGCTGTGCTCCAGATGTGCGCTGATAAGCGCAGACTTCGAGCAGGCAGGAGATGACACCGCTTCGCTGTTATAGTAGTTCTATGTGAGCCAGCCTGATCGTGTGCAGATGGGGT
>JAOZOY010000001.1:77102-82333 GCA_029933005.1 Deltaproteobacteria bacterium | reverse complement strand
GCAGATGGGGTGCTGCTGGACAGTTGCGAAAATCTTTCCATTTTTCCATAGAGCTTGGCTGAAATCATCTAATTTGATTCCGCGTAATACAGCGCCATAATGATACAGGGCAGGGATCACGACCGGTTCGTTGATTTTTGTTTTTTTCATCAGAGCTGTTTGCTTGTCTGCGGCAATAAATTTGACCAATTCAGCGCAGAACTGGTTGGGAGAATCGGTTTCCAGCAAAATTCTCTCAAGGGGCGTCTGGAGAAAAACCTTACGCAGTTTTTTTCTGGCCGGGTGAGCAAGCTGAGTCGAAAAAGAGATGAAAATCCCCATCTTGATCAATCTTTGCATGATTTCTTCTGAGCCCGCAAAACCATGGATCATGATAGCGGGAATGTGCGAATAAAAGCCGGAAAGGATTTCCACAAGTCTTCCCCAGGCCTTGACACAGTGGATTGCCACCGGATAACGTTCCTGTCCGGCAAGCTCAAGCTGTGCCAGAAAAATTTTCTCCTGTTGAAGAAAATTAGTATTGCAGACCCGGTCAAGGCCGATTTCGCCAATACCGATGGAATTTTTTTGGACTGTAGTGGCCAGCCTGTCCAGCCACTCTTTTTCGACGGTGTCACTATACCAGGGATGAATGCCGAGAAAAGGATACACCGCATCATGCTTTTCGGCCAGATCAAGCACGTCTCGCCAGTCCCTTTCCGATGTAGCATTGCAGATCATTTTGATGACACTGCGTTTTACCGCTCTGCTCACGACTTCAGCAGCCCGTGGCATGATTCTTTTGTCCTGGAGATGGAGGTGACTGTCAATAAAATTCATGACATCAAGTGGTCACATTGAAGGGGGCACCGATTGGGAATGTAGCCGGCATAAAAATCGCAGAATCAGCTCGACAAGTTAAATTGTCCACTCACGTCATTCCCGCATGTTCTAAGCGGGAAATAAGCTTTGGCTTCGATCCAGGATGGCGTGAGTGACTGCTTTCTGGATATCCGCTAGGGACATGCGGGAATGACGATATAATTTAATTCTTTTGTTACTTTTAAATTATATACCGAAATCTTCACCCCGGTTGTTTTGTTGAAGAGTTACTCCAAATCAGCCGGCGCTGAAAGGCAGAGAGGAGTGGTGCAGGTTGATTTTCAGTTTGCCATCCGGACCTTTCAGGTAGCCGAAGGTATATTCGACTTTAACCTCTTCACCGTTAACCTGTGTGAAGAAATAATTTCCCATGGCAAGAGCATAATTTCCCTGTATCAATGTACCGGCATTCTCAAAACGGACTTTTGTCCATGGGTGCAGGGCAAATCCGCCATCTTCCGGGTAGTTGTCGTTGCCGCTGACAAAGTAGGAAAGGGCCGCCTCTTTAGTCAGGCGGAACTGCTTGTCAGCCGCTTTTGTGGGTTTAAAGAGAACAATCCCGTCTTCAAAAGCGTAGAGGGTATCGATGTGGTTTTCAGCAATTTTTGTGTAATCGCCTTTATCGGTGTATTCTTTGCCGATAGCCACGATCCCGTCACCCCAGACCTGCTGTGCCTGGCTGATTTCCTCAGCGCTGATACCGTTTTCTGTCTGTCCCATTCTGGTTTCTCCTTGTCTGTAAAAATGAGCTGGTTATATCTTTTTAAGTTAAATCGAGTTGAGCCGTTTATAAAAAAAGTCGTAATATTTTTAGTGCGTTACTTCTGAAAGTCTGTCATAAAAAAATAAGAAAATTATTTCAACTTTCTTCTGTCAAATTAACAGGTTTTGAGGATGAAGCTGTTTAGGCTGAAGGCTTTAAGTCTTTTGCTAACAGTCTACAGCCTATAAACCTGGGTTGCGGGCCTTGTCCGCTTTTGATTATTACGGGTCATTTTGTTCCCGCCATTCCGACACATTCGGAACCTACATCACCCGAACGTGATTTGCAATACCAGCCATCATTAAAAACCGGTGAAGCTTTACAGTTCATGGGTTTTAATACGTTTTGTTTTTTCATGATTCACTGTGTCTGACCAGTTTCCCAGGCGAGTCGGGCGCTGGATGCCGGCGCTGAGCAATTCGTAAAAGACAGCTCCCGGAATTTCCCTGGCTCCCATCCTGAGTAAATGATCCGTTGTCATCTGGCAGTCGATAAAATCAAAATTCCATTCTTTCAATTTTTCAACGAGCGCGGCAAGGGCGATTTTTGAACTGTTTGAGACCCGGGAGAACATGGATTCGCCGAAGAAGACCCCGCCAAGGGAGACACCGTACAGGCCGCCGACCAGTTTGTCATCCAGTCGGCATTCAACCGAATGGGCATATCCCTGTTCATGCAGGCGGGAGTAAGCCTCAATCATCTCCGGCACAATCCAGGTCTCCGGCCGAATCGTTGCGCAGGCCTCAATCACCTCGTCAAAGCAATGATCAAAGGTGACGCGGAATGTTTTTTTACGAATTTCGCGGCCAAGACGCCTGGAGATATGAAAATCATCAAGTCTGAGAATAAGCCTGGGGTCCGGGGCCCACCACATAATTGGATCGCCTTTGGAATACCAGGGGAAAATGCCCGCCTGGTAGGCCAACAGAATACGGGCTGCGGACAGATCACCACCTACGGCCAGCAGTCCGTCCGCCCTTGACAGGCCGGCGGGCGGGAAAATAAGATGATGAGAAAGTTGAAAGACCGGCATAAATTAGTCCGGCTCCTTTTCTTGACAAGAAATTATATTCAAGATACATTTAAAATTATGGTAAGCATTCATCAGCACCCCACGGAGTCTGCGCTTTCCTTTTCGTACGATCATGCTGGTTCACATAGATATATTATAGATTCACCAGCATGCTTGAACGAATATGGCGCATTGATTAATGCTTACAGAACGGTGTTTCCCGTAAATCTGTAGCTTACTTCGGTGAATGGTTACGAAATTATGGAATATCGAAGATGCCCATTCTGTAAAGAAAAAATTTACAGCAACGCCTTGGTTTGCCGTTTTTGTAAACGCGATTTGCCGCCATATGAGCATGTCGAAAAAAGAAACAGTCTGGCTTGGGTGCCGGCGGTGGCCACCACCGCATTTATTGTAGCTGGAGCGGCGTTTTTGACCAACGAGTTTCTCAAGGAACGACGTTTCTGGCTTGACAGGTAATAAGCACGATTTCCATCTATACTTTTTTTGCTATTCCTTTTGTGCTGCCAGCACAACAAATCCGGCCCCCTTTTCAATTCCTTCGCGGGATAATTCCATTGTTTTGACCTTGTCAGGAGGCTGATACAGGCTGGAGCGGATTTCCACGGTCCTGAGTCCTGCCTCGGCCAGCCATTTTTGAACTTCATCAATTTCGTAAAAGCGGGCATATCGATAAAAGGGATGATTCTTCTTTTTTTTCAAATTCAGCTCTTGCCCCCAGGGGCCGGAGCCAGGCACCATTCCCAAGATCAGGAGACCTTTATCCCCTAAACAGCGATTGATTTCAGCAAAGACTCGGCGAGGATCATTCAAAAAGCAGAGAGTGAAGAGCAGATAAACCGTTGCCACGCTCTGATCCCCCAGGGGCAGACTTTCGCCCACGGCCTGACAGACATGAACCCCGCGTTTACGGGCCAGTTTCAGTGGCGCCAGGGCCGGATCCACACCGAAAGTAATTTCAAGTCGCTCGGCAAAACGTCCCGGGCCAACGCCGATTTCCAGCCGGGGCTGAAAGGTTTTGGTTGCCAGGCCATTAATGGTGGCCAACTCAATATCAAAAAGAAAGCTCTCCTCAAACCACTGGTCATATTCGTCAGCCCGGTCATGGTAAACAGCCGAGGTTTGGCGCCATGTTGGTTGTATCTGCAAGGTTACATTCCCAGGAGTTTTTCCACGCGCCGGGTCAGGGGCGGATGACTGTAATGAAAGGCAACGTACCAGGGATGAGGATGGAGATTGGCCAGATTGTTCCTGCCCAGCCGGATCAGAGCCCGGGCCAGGGCTTTAGGCGTCCCGGTCAGTTGGACGGCAAAATCATCAGCCTCCCATTCGTGGCGTCTGGAAAACCAGGTGGATAGCGGCTTGAAAGGGAAGGCAAGAAGAGAGCCGAGAAAACCGGCGAGCAGCAGTTTGCTCCACAGAGTCGCCTGATCCAGACCGAACAGATCGACAAGAATATTTCCCTGGACCAGCCACCAGGCCGCATAAATTCCCACGAAAGAGATTACTTCCATGACGATCAGTTTTTTGACGATATGCTTCTTTTTCCAGTGGCCGGCCTCATGGGCCAGGATGGCCAGCGTCTCGTCGTCATGGGAGTTTTTAAGCAGGGTGTCAAAGAGTACGATTCTCTTTGTCTTGCCGATGCCGCTGAAATAGGCGTTGCCGTGACGGCTGCGCCGGGAACCGTCCATGGTAAAGACTCTGGAGACGGACAGCCCCGCCTTTTCCATTAAATCTTTAATCTTCTTTTCCAGCTTTTTATCCTCAATGGGCGTAAATTTGTTAAACAGGGGCTCAATGACATAGGGTGAGACGTAGAGAGTAAAGAGCTTGAAGCATAGGAGGAAAAGCCAGACAATGAACCCCCATGAGGCGGGGAAAGCGTTCATCAGCCAGAAGACGCCGGCGAGCAGGAGGCCCATGAGAATGGAGCTGAGCAAAAGCTCCTTAATGAAATCCGCGCACCAGAGACCAATGGTCTGGGTATTAAAACCAAATTTTTCTTCAACGTGAAACGTATTGTAGAGGCTGAATGGAGTGTGTATGATGAGACTAATCCAGGCAAGAAAAATATAAAACAGGATGCCCGACAACACAGGCGACCAATTGTTGCCTGCAATCCAGTTATTATAGCTGTTCAGCAGGCTGCCGAAAATAAAAAACAGGGTTACTGCGATGTCAACGCCTGAACCGATGAAATCCTCCTTCCCCTGGGCCAGGGTGTAGTCCCGCATTTTTTGCAGGGTCGGTTGGTCAACCCAGCTTTCAAAACCCCGGGGGACATAATGACCGTAGACGGTCAGATGGCGCAGGTTGACAGCAGAGACAATATTTTGCGTTCCCTTGACGGCGAGGTAGATGATCAGGATGAGTATGAGTTGGGGGGACATGGTTTGATTTTGGATTTGATATGATAACGTGTTTAGTTCACGAAATTACGCGTAATTATATGTGGTTATGAGTAGTTCTCAAAAAAATATAGCGTATAGGCAAGTGTTCCGACTATCATGAGCTATGAGCTATGAGCTATGAGCTATGAGCAGATAGCCGTTGGCTGATAGTAACACCAAT
>JAOZOY010000001.1:75319-77002 GCA_029933005.1 Deltaproteobacteria bacterium | reverse complement strand
GAGCTATGAGCTATGAGCTATGAGCAGATAGCCGTTGGCTGATAGTAACACCAATTGCAAACTGATGGGTGTTGATTTTGCCATCAGCCAAACTCTGTTTACCATTTTTAATGTTGAATGAAAACCGAAATGAAAGAATGGCCGCGACGGCCTCTATCACATTTCCGTAAGTCCCTTCTGGATCCGGATGAATTCACCCTGACCTTTGAACTGGTGCCGAGTCGGGGGGGACGGGGCTGGAAGCATGACCGTATCCTGGAGATGGCCCGGTTGATGGCTGATGACGGCCGTATACGGGCGGTCAGCATCACCGATAATGCCGGTGGTCATCCGGCCCTTTCACCGGAGGTTTTCGGGCTTGATATCCTGGAAATGGGACTCGATGTGATCAACCATTTTTCCTGTAAAGACAAGAACCGGAACCAGATGGAAAGTTTGCTGTTTGGTTGGGACCGGGCAGGGTTGACCAACCTGCTTGTCATTAGCGGCGATTACCCGAAAAGGGGCTATTGCGGTCACCCTAAACCTGTTTTTGATCTGGATTCGGTTCAGGTTGTCGAAATGCTGAACAGCATGAATCAGGGCAATTTCGAGGACAGAGAGATTTCGGACACCTTTTTTTTTAAGGGCGTCGCGATCTCGCCTTTTAAGTACACCGAGGCGGAACAGATGATGCAATATTTCAAGTTGCATCGAAAAGTGGCGGTCGGAGCTGATTTTGCGATTACCCAGGTTGGTTTTGATGTGCGCAAGTTCCAGGAACTCCTACTTTTTATGAAGCAAAACAGCCTCAATATTCCGGTGCTTGGCAATGTTTTTATTCCGAATCTTCCGGTGCTGGAGATGATGCGTCGGGGCAAGGTGCCGGGTTGCGTGATTCCGGAATTTTTATATCAACAGATGCAAAAGGAGACAAGGGCAGACGATAAGGGGAAAAAGGCCCGGCTTGTCCGGGCAGCCAAATTGCTCTCTATCCTGAAAGGTTTGGGCTTTGGCGGCGCCCATCTCGGCGGTACCGGCCTGAGCTTTGGCGATCTTGATTTTGTTTTGAACCAAAGCCTGGAATTTGATGATTGCCGGCAAGATCTTATTGAGGAAATGTCCTGTTTCTCCAAAGATGTTTTTTATTATTTCTCCCAAGAAAAGGTTACGGGGCTCAACCGCCCGGAACCTGCTGGTATGAGATCACAAAAAAACTTTTCTTTCCGCTACTCCCTGGCCCTGGCCGTCCATAACCTGGCCTTTGATCCCCAGGGGCTTTTTTTTTCTGCAGCCAGGACTACCTGTCTGGCTCTGGAACAAACGTCTCTGCGTCACGTATTGGCCTCATTTGAGCTGATTATAAAAAAAATTCTGTTTCAGTGCCGAAACTGTGGTGACTGCACCTTGGCGGACCTGGCTTTTATATGCCCCCAGTCCGGCTGCCCGAAATTTTTATTAAATGGCCCCTGCGGCGGCAGCCGGGACGGCTGGTGCGAGGTTTACCCCAAAGAGCGGCGCTGCCTTTATGTTCGCATATACAAACGGTTTGACCAGGAACAGCAAGAGCAGTTTAAAAAACGTTTTGTTCCCCCACGCAACTGGAACCTGAATGAGAAGTCTTCCTGGCTTCATTTTTATGGCGGTCTGGATCATTGCTCCAGGGGCTGTCAAGTACCGGGGAGCAAGGAAAATGGCATGTAG
>JAOZOY010000001.1:58796-75219 GCA_029933005.1 Deltaproteobacteria bacterium | reverse complement strand
GGATCATTGCTCCAGGGGCTGTCAAGTACCGGGGAGCAAGGAAAATGGCATGTAGAAGGAGCATTTTATGGAATCGGAGTTCATTATGCTTTATTTTGAAGGGCGCCTAACCGGCATACAGGTAATAAATCGTTTAATTTAGGAATAAAAGTCATTTTTTTAGAAAAAATGTTTTCCAACTTCAAAAAAAAGTGTAAATTATTCTCTTTTTTTTAATAATCAATCAATATTAAGAGGGAACAGACATGGCTCCCGGTTCAAACCCGTTACGCCCCCGTGAAGAATGTGGGGTTTGCGGCATTTTTGGCCACCATGATGCGGCAAAACTCACCTATTTCGGTCTCTACGCTCTGCAACATCGTGGTCAGGAGAGCGCGGGTGTCGCGGTGTCGGATGGTAAAAAAATCGTCGAACATAAGGCCATGGGATTGGTCTCCGAAGTTTTTTCGGAAGATAATCTGCAAAAATTGACGGGCCACATGGCAGTGGGACATGTTCGTTATTCAACCACGGGCTCCTCAAACATTATTAATGCTCAGCCGTTTACCGCCACTCACCAGGGAGAGACGACCTGTGTGGCTCACAACGGCAACCTGGTCAATATCCGTGCTCTGCGTCAGGAACTTGAGAATCAGGGTTCTATCTTTCAGTCCACCATGGACAGCGAGGTCGTCGTCCACCTTCTGGCCCGCCACAAACATCTTGGTCTGGAAAAAGCCATTGCCGAAACATTCAGCCGGATTAAGGGGGCCTATTCCATCCTGCTCATGAATCACGATCATCTGGTGGCGATCCGGGATCCGCAGGGTTTCAGACCGCTCTGCCTGGGGAAATTGAGCAATGGGAAGGGGTCATATATTGTTGCCTCGGAAACCTGCGCCCTTGATCTGGTGGAGGCTGAATATATACGGGATGTGGAACCGGGGGAGGTGCTCATCATTAACAAAGAAGGAGTGCATTCCTTTTTTCCGCAGCCGAAAGAAAAGCACAGCTTCTGCATTTTTGAGCATGTCTATTTTGCCCGCCCGGACAGTGATATTTTCGGCTTCAATGTCTACGAAAGCAGAAAAAGAATGGGTAAAATTCTGGCCAGGGAATGTGCCATTGATGCCGATTTTGTCATGCCTTTTCCCGACTCGGGCAATTATGCTGCCATCGGTTATTCCCAGGCCTCGGGTCTGCCCCTGGAAATGGGAATGATACGTAACCATTATGTGGGCCGCACTTTTATTCAACCTTCACAGTCCATGCGTGATTTTACCGTCCGGGTCAAACTTAATCCGGTCCGTTCTTTTTTGCGGGGTAAGCGTGTTATCATTGTTGAAGATTCCGTAATCAGGGGAACAACCGGGAAATCCAGGGTTCGTTCCCTGCGCGCCGCCGGAGTGAAGGAGATTCATATGCTGGTGAGCTGTCCGCCCACCCGTTATCCCTGCTACTACGGTATTGATTTTCCCTCTTCCTCTCAGTTGATCGCCTCTGGCAACACAATTAAGGAGATCTGCGAATATCTTGGACTTGATTCTCTTTATTATTTGAGCCTCGATGGGCTGCTGGAGGCCACGGGCCGGGACAGGGATACATTCTGTCTTGCCTGTTTCAATAATATTTATCCGGTTGCCCCGGATCTGGATTTCTGCAAGGAATCCCTTGAAAAGGGATAAACAATAAAACAATGTCCCAAGACCTCGCAAAAGAAGTTCTAAAAATAGAAGCGGAGGGAATTACCTCCCTGGTTGACCAGGTCGGCCCGGAGTTTGACAGGGCTATCAACCTTATCATGGCCTGTCCCAGCCGGCTGATTATCACCGGAATCGGCAAGTCAGGAATTGTCGGCCAGAAAATATCCGCCACAATGAACAGTACTGGCACCCCTTCTTTTTTCCTGCATCCGGTGGAGGCTATGCATGGGGATCTCGGCATTGTTGATTCCAACGATGTGGTGCTGGCTATTTCCTACAGCGGTGAAACCGTTGAACTGCCCATGCTGCTTCAAACCCTGAAAAAACGGGGGATAAAAACAATTGCTCTCACCGGTAATGTCAACTCCAGTCTGGCGGAATTTGCCGATGTTGTTTTGAGCGCCGCCGTGCCCCGAGAGGCCTGCCCCCTGGGATTGGCGCCTACTGCCAGCACCACGGCGGCCCTGGCCATGGGTGATGCCCTGGCAGTTGTATTGCTGGATCGTAAACAGTTTGCCGCCAGTGATTTTCGCAGGAATCATCCCGGTGGCAGCCTGGGGGAACGTCTCATGACCAAGGTTTCCGAGGTGATGCTTACCGGGGATCTTATTCCGGCTGTTTCCGAGACAACGAGTTTTTTCGATGCTGTGGCCATATTGAATGAAAAAAATGTGGGTGCGGTACTGATAATGAATGATGAAAACAAGGTCAGCGGTATTATCACCGACGGCGATATCAGGAGGTTGGTGGCGGATGGCGCTGATCTTGCGGGTTTGATGCCGGCGGATGCCATGACGCCGAAACCGAAAAGTATTGATGCCGATCTGCTGGCCGCTGATGCCCTGAGTATCATGCAGCGCCATGAGGTGACCCTTCTACCGGTCAACAATAAAAAGGGAGAGTTGGTAGGAGTCCTCCACCTTCATGATCTGTTGGGCAAAGGTGAATTCAGACTGCTGGTTTAGCTTTGTTGCAGGTATAACTACTCATAATATGGTAACATTTTTTAATTTCTCCCCGCGCGGCATGTTGACAAATCTTCCTGTTTTGGTTAGCATCAGAAACTTGCCGTTAAGAATAAAGGTCGGTTTTGCGTTTTTCAGCCATGGGCTGTCAGTCATGAATCAAGAACCAGCAGCGCGGCTGGCCGATGTTTTATAACTTGATTAATAATGAGGATAACATGGGAATCACCAATAAAGAGATAAATGCCGCTTTCAGTGCGGAAGTGACTGAAATTCCCGGCGGTGAATATTTGAATCGTTGTTTTTCCTGCGGGGCATGCAGCGGGATCTGTCCGGTCAGTCAGGCCATTCCTGATTTTGATCCGCGTAAAATTATTCACATGATTCGCATGGGCTTAAAAGACAGGGTTTTGAATTCGGATATGCTCTGGTACTGTTCCCAGTGTAAAAGTTGCGTTTTTGTCTGTCCCCAGGATGTCCGTTTTGCCGATATCATGGCGGCCCTGCGGAAGATGGCCATGGATGAAGGTATCATTACCAGCCAGGATCTTCTGGATAAAGGCAAGGCTGCCTGGGTTGAGCGGGATCTCTGCGTATCATGCCTCACCTGTGTTCGGGTTTGTCCCTGGCAGATTCCAAGGATCGATAATATGGGTGTTGCCTTTATTGACCCAGAGCAATGCCGGGCATGTGGCATCTGTGTGGCCGAATGTCCGGCCCAGGCGATAAAATTAAATGAGTCCGAGGACGAGCAGTTGATTGCCGCCTGCGGCGCCTAAACTAAGAATGAGAAAAGAGATGAGTTTTACTCCTGATATTCAAGCATTTACTTGTCATTATACCTCTCAGCAGACCTTGGCCGAAGGTGAAAAAGGTCTGAAAGAAGATGGCCTTCCCGGGTCGATCACTTTGAACCGGCTGGTCTGTACCGGCAAACTTCAGGTGAGCACTTTGCTGAAGGCTTTTGAAGACGGGGCTGACGGCGTTTATGTTGTCGGCTGTCCCATAGATCAATGTCATAACGTTATGGGCAGCCAGCGGGCTGCGAAACGGGTTCTGGCTATTAAAAAGGCACTGGTGGAACTTGACGTTGAACCGGAACGAATCGAAATGTACCACCAGGCGCGCGGCTTTCATCCTGAATTTATTGAGGCCGGCCAGAAGATGGATAAACGGATAACGGAGCTGGGCCCCTGCCCGTTTAAGGGAGAGAGTAAATGATTGTTGCCGAACGGAAACCGATGAATGAAGTGCTGGGGATGGTGCAGGATGCCAAACGTATTTTGGTGCTGGGCTGCCGGGGCTGTGTGACAGTCTGTTCAGCAGGAGGTGAGCGAGAGGTGGAGATTCTTGCCTCTCTTCTCCGTCTCGGTATGAAGAAGCAGGGCAAAGAGGTTGAAACTATTGAAGGTACACTGGTCAGACAGTGCGATAAGGAATATATCGACGGAATTGATCAATGGGACGGCCAGTACGATGCCATAGTCTCCATGGCCTGTGGCGTAGGGGTCAATTTTATCTCCAATCTGCTTCCCACGGCCAAGGTCTATCCGGCTGTCAATACAACATTTTTTGGTGGTTCCGAGGAGCAGGGCGTCTGGAGCGAACAGTGCGCCGGCTGCGGTGATTGTATTCTTCATCTTACCGGGGGCTTATGTCCGGTTGCCCGTTGCGCTAAAAATTTAATGAACGGCCCCTGCGGTGGTTCCGTGGATGGCAAGTGTGAGATTAACCCGAAGGTTGAATGTATCTGGCAGTCGATTCACGATCGCCTGGGACGTATTGACAGCCAGGAGATGATGAACCGGATTATGCCGATTCGTGATTGGTCAACCGCCGGGCATGGCGGTCCCAGGAAAGTTTTGCGGGATGATTTGACGATTTAATAGTTCAGGTCGATAGGCTGAAGGTATTTAGATTGTCAGCCTGACCAACCTGAACAGGTATCAATATTTTAAACAAAAAAAGCCGGGCGGAAATTCATTTCCGCCCGGCTTTTTTTATTACTCCTTTAAGAAATTTCAGATTTGCCTCTCTGAATCTTTGTCCCTTCAGTCTACAGCCTATCAGCCTGATTTAATTATGCAAACCGATTTTTAAAATAAGGAGCCAGCACTTCCGGGATCTCAATGGTGCTGTCATTTTTTTGAAAATTTTCAAAAATAGCGGCCAGAGTGCGGCCCACGGCAAGACCACTACCATTCAAGGTGTGAACCAGACAGCTTTTTTGCTTCCCCTCGGGCCGATAGCGGATACCGCCGCGTCGGGCCTGAAAATCCAGAAAGTTGCTGCATGAAGAAATTTCACGGTATTTATTCTGGGCCGGCATCCAGACCTCGATATCAAAGGTCTTGGTTGCGGAAAAACCAAGATCGCCGGAGCACAGCGTTACAACCCGGTAAGGCAGCTTCAGGAGCTGCAAAACTTCCTCGGCATCAGCCAGCAGGGCTTCAAGTTCGGCATCCGAGCTTTCCGGGGTGGTGAATTTAACCAGTTCCACCTTATCGAACTGGTGCTGGCGGATCATTCCCTTGGTATCCCTGCCGTAGGAGCCGGCCTCGGAGCGAAAACAGGGAGTGTAAGCGCAATATTTAACAGGCAGCTCGGCTTCGCTCAGGGTTTCATCTCGGTGGATATTGGTAACCGGCACCTCGGCCGTGGGAATAAGGTAGAGATCCCAGCCTTCTGCCTTGAAAAGATCTTCCTCGAATTTCGGCAGCTGGCCCGTGGCGGTCATGCTGGCACTGTTGACCAGAAAAGGCGGCAGTATCTCTTCATAACCGTGTTTCTGGGTATGAAGATCCATCATGAAGTTGATCAGGGCTCGTTCCATTCTTGAAGCCATCCCCTTGAGAATGGAGAAACGGGCTCCGGCCAGCTTGGCAGCCCTTTTAAAGTCCATGGTCCCTGAATTTTCGCCAAGTTCCCAATGGGCTTTTGGCTCAAAATCAAATTCAGGAACCGTACCCCATTTTTTGATTTCGACGTTATCGCTGTCATCATTGCCAAAGGGAATGGAGTTATGGGCCAGGTTCGGAATTTCCATGACAATCTCTTCCAGGTCCTCCTCAATGATTGCCAGTTGTTTGTCCAGTTCCTTGATCCTGGGGCCCACTGTTTTCATCTCGGCAATCAGGCCATCGGCATCCTTTTTTTTCTTTTTCAGTTCGGCAATGTCCTGAGAAACCGTCTTGCGCCGGTTGCGGAGCCCTTCAACTTCGGAGAGCAGCTCCCTTCTTTTTTTGTCTATGGCAATAAACTCATCAATACGTGAATGTTCAATATTACGAAATTTTATTTTTTCTTTTACAAGATCAATGTTTTCCCTGATAAAACGTAGTTCAAGCATGGCTGGATGTCCTTTTTAATATATTATTTTGGATTTCGGAATGCGGATTTTTTGTAACCGATCACGGGCTAAAATATCAGACTTCAAATAACCTTTCAATTCCAGTAAGCGGTTGCTTGGTGCCGGAGATGCGAGGCATCGGGCTGTGAGTTATACATTGGTATGCGATCAGATCGATAATACCCCACAAGAGGGCATAAACTCCGCAGATTCGGTGCATTGTAATCGCTTACGATTTTTTTATTGACCGAAATCCGAAATCTCAAATTCGATGAGTCTAAATCACTCCATTATACCGTAAAATGGGTGAACCGTCACCATTTCGCCTTTGTTCATACGGCGACGATGGGGTGGAATCAGGATCACGGAATTGGCCGCTTGCCCCCTGGATACTGATTGGACAGAAAGGTTGCCTGATTTTAATGTGAGCATTGAACTTTTCAGTGAGAGGAACCCTTTCTTTTTTGAGACTATTTCCTGTTTAAGCTGAACCCGGAGAGGATATGGGCCCGGTGAGCGATTCCCCTGCAGCTTGAGGAGAGCCGGCCGGATAAGTTCACAGAAAAGGGTCTGGACAGCCGGCGGCGGGCCGGGAAGGGCAAAAAAAAGGATATTGTCTTTCATGCCGAATGCCGTAGATGTACCGGGACGGATATTCAGGCGCTGATAAAGAAATTCCACCCCGGCATCCCGGAGGCATTGAGAGACCAGGTCAAATTTGCCGGGCCCCATTCCGCCTGTAGTGATGATCATCCGGATATCGTTGTCCATAGCTCTGCTCACAGCTTCTCCAATGGCCGCTGCCCGATCGACAACAGTATCCATGTCCCGGGAAAGCCCGCCGGCCCTGTGGACGAGACTGTTGAGCAGGATTCTGTTGGAGCCGATGGTCTGGCCGGGTGCGGGAGAGTCTGTCACCAGTTCGCTGCCGGTGCAGATGATCACAACCGCAGGTTTCTGATGGATCTTGATCTTTTTGACTCCGCCACTGGCCAGGAGGTGGAGATGAGAAGGAGAGATTCTTTCCCCTTTTTTTAGAATGATCTGGTTTTTTCGGAGATCACAACCGGCTTTCCTGATATGCAAGCCTGGGCGGGAGACCTGGCTTACGAAAAGAGTGTGATTTCGCTCATGGCATTGTTCAAAGGGAATAACCTGATCTGCTGAGACTGGAAGATGGGCGCCGGTCATGATCCGCACGGCTTCATTTTTGCCAAGAACAGGAATGTCCATTTGCCCGGCGCTGATTTCAGCGCTGATCGTCAGTTGAACAGGGCCTGCCTGCCGGGATCCTCCAAGATCCTGGCTGCGCACGGCAAAGCCGTCCATGCCGGACTGATCAAAATGGGGCACGGCTAGATTGGCCTGGACTGATCGGCTGACCACACGATTCAGGCCGTTGAGCAGAGGGACGCTTTCCGATGCGGTTGGGATCACATTCTGCAGGATTAGTTTTTGTGCCTCAGACAGGGTCAGCATGACGGATGCTCATTTTGTCGATTTGGATAACGGTCATCGGTATTTTTTGGCAGCTTGGCAAGATCGCTAAGGCGGTTGATGTTGATGAAAGTTGTCAGGTCGGAAATATGGGGTGTGATTTCATCCAGGGAAACCTTGCGGATTTTCAGCTGATCAAAGATCAGGCGTATTTTACGCCGGCCGTTGACCAGATTATTTTCAATAACCTCAAGACAGCTTTTTCGGTATACTCCGTAAAGCGGTTCCGGACCCCTGTCAAGCCAGGGAACGATGATGTCCCAGTCCTCTGAAATTCCACAGAGAAATTGAATCAGTCTGGAGTTAATGAGCGGCATGTCACAGGCGGTTATAAAGGCCCGGTCGCAACTGATTTTTTTGAGGGCGGCATGAATGCCGGCCAAGGGACCGGCCCCGGTAAAAATGTCCGGGGTGACCGGCCAGTTTAAAAAATGATAATAGTCGGGGGTATTGGTCACCAGCAAACGTTCAGTGAAGAGATCGTTTAACAGGGCGGCGCCATGTTCAATCATGGGACAGCCGTCTATATCGGCCAGCGCCTTGTTGGAGCCGAAGCGCCTGCTTTTGCCGCCGGCCAGGATGACACCGGCTGTATCCGTGATTGGCATTACTTTCATGGGAGAAAAGATAGCATTGAACTATTGTAAGGATCAACTTGAAATTAAATCGTTCAAAAAAAAACTCCCGGCAAAAAACCGGGAGTTTTTTCTAATATGTCTTGTGGCCACTCAGGTAAATGCTTGAAATCGACTTGTATTATATTCAGACTTCAGTCTATCTACCTAAGCCGTTACCATTGCAGCATGTTTATCATAAAGGACCAGTGCTCATGACAGTGCTCAGATCCTCAATCTTGTTATTTTTGATTCGCCAGTCATGGATATCTTGCATATCCTTAAAGACCTGGAATACCTGGAAGAATCCATGCCAGTGGGCGTAATCCGGTCCATTCATGGCGGCACCCTGACGGGCTCGGCGACCACAATGATGCCAGAGATAGTACATCAGCTCCTGGTAGCCGTCACGCCAAGCGTCTTTCTTCAGCAATCCCTTCTCAGCCAGCTCTTTTTTCATGACAACCGCGCGATCCCAGTATTCATTGTATAGGGCGACTGCGTCGTCAAGGGTTTTCATGGTCATTTCGGTATGGGTCTTACCATGACAGTTGATACAAACCTTACGCATCAGGGCATCACCCTTCTCGCCGTCACCACGGACACCGCTACGCAGTTCACTTCTCTTGTGCATCAGATCCCATTTGAGACGGTCATTGACATTATGAGTCGTGGACAGTTCGCCAATGCCGCTCATATGGCAAACAGCGCAGGTCGGGGCGGTGTAATCGCCCGGGTCCCAGGTATCTGGAGCGCTGTCCCATTTCCATTCCTCACCCTGGGTCAGGAAGATCTGGCCATGTTTGCTTTCAATGTAGATCTCGATATCCGGATGATCAGGTCCAAGATGGCAGCTGGCGCAGGCCTCTGGTTTTCGGGCTTCTGCAACGTGGAAAGCATGGCGGGTATGGCAGACCGTACAGGTTCCCACGGAGCCGTCCGGATACAGGGTTCCGACGCCGGCGGGCCAGGAACTGTTAATCGGTTTGTTGTCCGGACCAAGCTCAACCTCGGAGCCATGACACATCTGGCAGCCGGAACGGCGGGAAGCATGGTTGGTCGGAGAACCCTCTTTAACGCCCATGAATGCGCCGCCCTCATGCTGGAGCTGCAGAGCGACAAGCTTGCCGCCGGCCTTATTTTTATCATAGACGGCCGCCCTTGAAAGATCGGCATGACCGCTTTTCAGGAACTGCTCAACCTCTTCGGGATGGCAGCGGGAACAGGTTTTAGAGGAGACCATGGGTGAGATAAAGGTTTTGCTTCCCTTGATGCCCTCACACTGGCTGGCCATGCGAGAACTTTTGTCAACCACATGGCAGTCGTAGCAGGTAACGGCGGCATGGGCCATCTTGCCTTCCTTCCATGCTTCGACAACGCCCGGTGTCTTTTTGGCATGACACTCGATACATTTGCTGGCATCTTCGGTTATGGACCGCTTGACCACAACCTCTTTTGTTCCTAAAAGATTGACCCCTTCCGCCTGGGCCAGGGAGACTGACATGCCTCCGGCCAGCAGGACAAAACCGGCTATTTGAATTTTGCTGAATTTTTTCTTCATATTTTTCTCCTTTCAATGAAAAAAATGAGTTGGTGGCTCTTGGGCCTGATTTGTATTTTTGTAGCTTATCTTCAAGATTTTTTCTGAAAAAATTGATTTGCTGTTTCAATCATGTCTTTATGGCCGACATGGGGATGGCAACTGACACATTGTTTGTCTATGTTTCCCAGCAAATATGAACGATGGGCAATAAAACCGCCAGAGGGTAAGCCGGGCGGAGTTAAATTATGGTGACAATGGCGACAGGCGCTGTCATAGGTAAAATGCAGACGGCCTTCTTCAGCATTAGCTGCCCAGTCAAAGGTATATGGGTCAAAGCTCAGGTTTTGAATTACGTCTCCCGTGCCTGTTTTGGCCTTCGTCGCAAAGTATTCGATGAAATTACCATGGGGAAGATGGCAGTCCACGCACTGGGCTGCAAATCCCTGGGGATTTTTACCGCCATGGACCGAGTTCTGCCAAGCCGTGCGGAAAGGTGTCATGGCATGGCAAGTCACACAGAATGTGTCCGTGTTGGTTGTTTCAACCATGAATCCGGAAGCCAGGACAGTTACTACGGCTAACAGAAGACCAAGTGCCAGTCCCGCAAACAAGACCTTTCTTGTTCCCGACTTGCGCTGCGTTCTTTCTAACGTCATTGAATCACCTCCTTTTTTCCTAATTAGGATCGTTACACAGCTTATTTGTTACAATGAGTATTGTCAATGCAAAGAGTGTTCCGAGGGTTCTTAAATTATAAATATGTAATATATATGGTTAGATAAGGAAAATTTCAAGCATATGCCAATAAAGCCTTGTCAGGCCATGTTACCATTTGGTAACATGTTTTTTGTTTTTTGAAATTTGATCAACAGGCAAAAGGATATCTCGTGCATTTAAAAACCAGGTTCATCATCTTTGTCGGAGCCATTGTCGTTCTTTCATACGGTTTTACTTTTTACCGGACTTCCTCTTTTCAGCAAAAACTGGTCTTTGAGCAGGCTGTCAATCAGGCCCGGATGTTGCACAGGCAGATTCGCCTGACCAGGCAATGGGTAGCTGATCACAATGGTCTTTTTCTGTTGAAGAGAGACGGGGTTGAAGCAAATCCTTTTCTTTCAGATGGAGAGATTCGTGTCAGTTCCGGCCATTGGCTGGTAAAGCGAAATCCGGCCATGGTGACCAGGGAGCTTTCTCTTTATGCTGCTGAAGAAGGTTTCTGCCAATATGGCGTGATCAGTCTTCATCCGATTAACCCGGCCAATGCGCCGGATGAGTTTGAAAGGAAAGGTCTTGAACGTTTCAGGAAAGGCGTGAGTGAGGCGATTGAGGTCGAAACGCGTCAGGATGGCAAGTTTCTGCGTTACCTTGCTCCTCTCTATGTGGAGTCGGGCTGCATCAAGTGTCATGGCAAGCAGGGATACGAGGTCGGGGACATTCGCGGTGGTCTCAGTGTCACGGTTCCCATGGACTGGGCATATCAGGCTATTGCCCGAAACAATCAAATGCTGCTTATAATCGGCGTGGTCACCATTTGTCTGGTCAGCCTGGTTATTTTTGTCCTTTTTGACACACTCGTTGCCCGCCGCCTGGCCAGGCTGGTTACAGCCATGGACGGTCTTTCAGGTGAGACGAACTGTGAGGCTTATGGCCGGCTACCGGCGGGAAATGATGAGGTGGGCCGTCTTTCTTTGTCGTTTATGGATCTTTGTCAGCGCTTGACCGTTTCACGTCAGGAGCTGGCCCGCACACAGGAGCAGGTCATCTATAATGAAAAACAGGCCGCCCTTGGTCGGTTGGTGGCCGGACTTGGTCACGAAATAAACAATCCTCTGGCCGGTATGTTGAACTGCGTAAAAATTATGGAAAAAACAGCGGATGATCCCCAGGCACAGCAACGCTATCTTGGGCTTCTGGTCAAGGGCTTGGACAGGGTCAAACATATTGTCCGCCAGTTGCTGAATTTTGGCCGCCAGGAATCCCTCCATCCGCAAATGGTGAAAGTGGATGATTTGATCAGGGAATGTTGTGAGTTACTCAGTTACTCCTTAAATAATATTGCCCTGCAGCTAGATCTGGAGGTCAGGCGTTTTTTTCCGGTTGACAAGGAGGCCTTGAAGCAGGTCGTGATGAATGTCGGCATGAACGCGATTCAGGCCATGTCGGATGGCGGCACCTTGACAGTTAGAAGCCGGAAAGAGAATGGGACTGTTATTCTGGAGTTTGAGGATACCGGTACCGGCATTTCCCGGGAGAATTTATCCAAGATTTTTGAGCCTTTTTTTACAACAAAGGATGTGGGTGAGGGAACCGGCCTGGGGTTGTCTGTAACCTATACGCTGATCCAGCGCATGGGGGGCAGGATTTGGGTGAAAAGTGAAGAGGGGCAAGGGAGCTGTTTTTATGTTGAGCTGCCGGCAGCCTCTGAAATTGAAAACAAGGATGAAGTATGAACTGCATACATGCGGAGACGTTAGTAAAGGGCAGTATCCTGCTGGTCGAGGATGATGAAATCATGCGCGTCACCTTGCATGATCATCTCAGCGGATACGGCTGGAAGGTTGATGAGGTGGAGAACGGTGAGGCCGCGCTTGAAATGATCAGGGAGAATTCGTATCATCTTGTTCTTTCCGATATCCGCATGCCCGGCATGGACGGATCCAAGCTGCTGGCTGAAGTCAAAGAAATGGCACCGGAAACCGGTGTGATTTTGATGACGGCCTTCGGCAGTTCGGATGACGCAGTGGAGTGTCTAAAAAAAGGAGCTGATGATTATCTTTTAAAGCCTTTTGATATGGATGATCTGGTCATCAGGATTAATCGTATTCTTGAGATGCAGAGTATGAAGGTCAGATACCAGTCTCTGCGGGAATGCTGCGCAAGACATCAGGCCATTATCGGCTCAAGTCCGGCCACCCAGTTTCTCCTCAACCTGATCCGCCAGGTAGCGCCAACCGACTCCACCGCCTTGATCACCGGCGAGTCCGGCACCGGCAAGGAGCTTGTCGCCGCAGCGATTCACCAGGGAAGCCGGCGGGCCGCCGGGCCCTATATCCGCGTTAATTGTGCCGCTATTCCCGATGGATTGATGGAATCCGAATTTTTCGGTCATGAAAAAGGCGCTTTTACAGGCGCTGTCGGTCGCAAGATGGGTAAGTTTGAATTGGCTGATAACGGCACCATATTGCTTGACGAGATCGGTGATATGCCGTTTGATCTCCAGGTCAAGTTGCTCCGGGTTCTGCAGGAGAGAGAAATCGAACGTATAGGCGGCGTCAAAACAGTCAGGGTCAATGTTCGAGTGATTTGTTCCACGGCGAAAAACCTGCTTGAAGAGGTGAGAAAGGGCCGTTTTCGTGAGGATCTTTTTTATCGTCTCCAGGTCATACCCGTGGAAATACTGCCTCTGCGGGAACGGAAGGAGGATATCCCGGAACTGTGTACTTATTTTTTGAATAATTTTTCCAAGGAACGGGGCATGCCCATGCGCCTGTCGGATGAAGCCCTGGCTGTGCTGACAGCCTATCATTATCCGGGAAATGTCCGTGAATTGAGAAATATCATTGAACGTCTTGCCGTTCTCGCCCCGTCATCAATTATTCAATCCTGGGAACTTCCCGTCGATCTGACCGGTCATGATGAAGTTGCGCCTGTCACATCCATGAAACTCAGCGACGCCATGATGCAGACTGAAAAGACCTGCCTTCTTAAGGCGCTGCGCACAAGCGGCGGCAATAAGACTGAGGCATCCCGACTGTTGGGCATTTCTCGGAAAAATCTCTGGGAAAAATTGAAAGCGCATCAAATTACCATCTGAATTTTTTCAGATTTTTACGCCTCGGCCTCTTTGTCTTTCAGTATTTTTTGTTTTTGTTACCAATTGGTAACATTCGCCTTATCCTATTTGTTACCATGCTGTAACGCCATTCCTGTTTTTTAATTGATAAAACGAATAAAAACAATATTTCAGTTTGATTATAGCTGGAATATATCTTGCACATAATTAGATTGGAGAAGTTGAAATCAATTCATGAAAGAGGAGGGAGTCCCGTGAAGCGAAAAATCATTTTGTCGATCCTGTTTACGGCATCAGTGGCCTTGGTCGGCTGTGCCGCGAATCAAAGTTCAAGCCCGCCCGAGGAAAAGGCGAAACAGCAAACCGTCACCCATCCCGAGTTGACCGAGCAGGAGCAGTATATTGCCTGTTCCGACTGCCACAAAACTGAGACCCCCGAGATTTACGAGCAGTGGTTTCAGTCCGGTCATGGCATCGGTATGGTTAAATGCTATCAATGCCACGGGACCTATGAAGATTTACAGGTTGTGCCGGAAACCAGTAATTGTGCGGTTTGTCACAACGGCGAATTTCATCGGACTCCTGCCGGCAGCCAATGCTGGACATGTCATCCGGCTCATACCTTTGTGATGCATAAATGACAGGAGTCAGGAGTCAGAAGTTTGGAGTCGGAATTAAAGAAAACAAGAAGTCAGCGAGGTTATGATTATGTCCCAAACAAGACGGGAATTTCTTAAGAGAACGGCCGCCCTCAGTGCGGCTTCATATATTGGCATGAATCTGCCCACGGAGAAGATGGGGCTGGCCCAGGCCGCTGATGCCGACTCATGGCATCGCGGCAGCTGTCGGTTGTGCGGTGTGGGCTGCCGACTGGAACTCGGGGTCAAAAACGGCAATCCTGTGGCCCTGCGCGGTGTGCCGGAATCAAGAACAAATCTGGGTTATGTCTGCATGAAGGGCATGAAATTCTGGAAATTCATGCAGCATAAGGACCGCTTGACAAAGCCCCTGTACCGGGCCAAAAAAACGGACAAATTTAAGGAAATTTCCTGGGATAAGGCCCTGGATATTGCTGCGGAGAAATTTGCCGACAGTGTGACCAAACATGGCAATGACTCAGTTGGTTATTATGGTTCCGGCCAGGCCCAGACCGAGGAGACCTATCTTTTTCAGAAAGTTTTCCGCGGCGGCCTGCAGACCAACAACGTTGAAGGAAATCCCCGCCTCTGTATGGCCAGTGCCGTGGGCGGTTATATCACCTCCTTTGGCGCGGATGAGCCCATTGGCGGCTACGCCGACATTGAGCAATGCCACTGTTTCTTTATCATCGGCAGTAACATGGCCGAGGCTCATCCCGTTCTTTTCCGGCGGGTGATGCGTCGTACACTTGATAACCCCAATGTCAAAGTTATTAATGTGGATCCGCGAATTTCCCAGACTTCACGAATTGCCGATCTCCATATCCAGTTCAATCCGGGCACTGATCTGTCCCTGCTCAATGCCATGGCCAATGTCATTGTTGAAGAAAAACTCTATGATGAGGATTTTATCAATAAATACACGACATTTCGTAAGGGAAAGAAAGTCAAAGTCGATTTCGAGGAATACAAGAAATTCGTGGCCGATTACACACCGGAAAAGGCGGCGAGGACCATGGGTGGCAAAACCACGGCCGAGGATATCCGCCAGACAGCCCGCTGGTTTGCCACCTCCAAGGGAACAATGAGTATGTGGACCATGGGCATCAATCAACGTAAACAGGGAGTCTGGGCCAACAACCTGATCCACAATCTGCATATCCTCACCGGCCAGCTCTTGAAACCGGGCGCCGACAGTCTCTCTCTCACCGGCCAGCCCAATGCCTGTGGCGGCGTACGCGAGGGCGGCGGTCTCTGTCATATTCTGCCTGGTCATCGGCTGGTTAAAAAAGAAAAACTCCGCAACCAGGTGGAAGAGGCCTGGGGCATTCCCAAGGGCAGGATTCCCCCGAAACCCGGCTATCATACCATGGCCATGTTTACCGCCCTTAATGAGGGTAAATTAAAGGCCATCTGGATTAACTGCACCAGCCCGGCCCAGAGTCTGCCCAACTGTAATTTGTATAATAAAGGTATGGCGCGGGAGGATGTCTTTATCGTCTGTACGGATATTTTTCCGACCCTGACCACGGAGACGGCAAATCTTGTTCTGCCCACGGCCTTTCATTTTGAAAAAACCGGAGTGTACGGCTGCACCGAGCGCCGTTCTCAATTGACCCAAAAAGCGGTGGAGGCACCAGGTGAGGCCAAGCCTGAGGTCTGGATCGTCCGCGAATGGGCCCTGAAGCTGGCGGAAAAACTGGGTGATCCTGTGATTAAAAAATGTGTTGAGCCCTTTATCGGCAAGGAAGAAGGCTATGAGCTGTCCAAGGCGATCTGGGATGAGTACACCCAGAAGGTCACCAAGGGGCGTGATAACGATCTCAGGGGCGCCACCTATGATGTCTTGAAGGAAATGGCGGATGGTGTTCAGTGGCCGGCGCCCAGCGAGGAGTATGCTAAGACAGGCGGAACCGTAAAGAAGTTTGTTAAGGGAATGGATCCCATGGCCACCACCGAGTCGAAAAATGATCTGCCTTACCAGTTTTACGGACCGGCACACCCGGATCGCACCCTGTGGATCTGGCTCCGGCCCCAGGCAAATCCCGAGGAAATTCCGGATGCCCAATATCCTTTCTATCTCTCCACCGGCCGTATTATTGATCACTGGCATACCATGAGTATGACCGGTCGAGTGCCCGAGCTGCTGCGGGCCAATCCTTATGCCTATGTAGAGGTTAATCCCAAGGATGCCGTCAGGCTCGGGATCAAGCCCGGTGACATGGTTGAGTTGAAGTCTCGCCGCGGTGTTAATATTATGCCCGCCAAGGTCTATGAGGGTCCCATTGAGGGCATGGTCTTTGCCTACTGGCATGATCAGCATCCGGATCGGATGATCAATA
>JAOZOY010000001.1:31442-58696 GCA_029933005.1 Deltaproteobacteria bacterium | reverse complement strand
GAGGGCATGGTCTTTGCCTACTGGCATGATCAGCATCCGGATCGGATGATCAATAAGGTGACCAAGGATGCCTATGATCCGGGTTCCAAGGAACCGGAGTTCAAGATCTGCGCCTGCCAGGTGAAGCGGGTTTCCGGGCCGATACCGTTGCGGCCGTACCTTGTGTAAAGGAACCGCGAATTTATATTACCCTGTTTTATTTTCTCACAGAGGAACGGAGTTCACAGAGAAAAAAGAAGAGCACTCTGTGTCTCTGCGTCTCTGTGAGAGACACATTTTTTGATGAGGTAACGCCAGTGCCTGTAGGTGGATTTGTCATCACGGTTGATCTCGAGGTCAGGGATGACATCATGGCGGAATTGGAGAAGCTCCAGGGAGTCTCGCTCTATGGATCGGACGAACAGGGCAACGTGGTTGCCGTGCTGGAGAGCGATTCCTCCAAGGAAATGGAGAAACTGACCAAGTTCATTCAGAAAATTGATGGCGTACTCTCTCTGGGCATGACCTATCTCAATGTCGAGGATGAGGTGACCGAGAGCGATGAAAACGAACAGTAGGACTCCGGAAGATAAGCAAGCTGGAAGACGGCTGTTTATTGGCGGTCTGCTGTCCTCAGCCCTGCTGGCGGTGGGAGTCAGATCGGAAGCGCGTCTTCTTTCCTCACCGGTGACCACGAACCGGCTTCGGCCGCCGGGCGCAGTTACGGAAAATATTTTCCTGGGAACCTGCATTCGCTGCGGCCGCTGCGTTGAGGTTTGCCCCTATCATTGTATTATTCCCCTGGACAGCCGCCATGGCGTCCATGCCGGCACTCCGCTGATTTTTGCCGAAACCATTCCCTGCTATCTCTGCATGAAATGCGTGGAGGTCTGCCCCACGGGCACTCTGAGGCCGGTGAAACAGGAAGCGACGCGTATGGGTCTGGCCGTGGTGAACCGCCACCTTTGTTATACTTGGCAGAGTCAGACCCTGTGCCGCACCTGTTACAACATCTGTCCTTTTACGGACAAGGCGATCCGGCTGGATGAATTGAGGCCGGTGGTTAATGAAAAAGAGTGCACAGGCTGCGGTATCTGTGTCCATGCCTGCCCTATTACAGCCGAAGACGGTTCAAAGGCCATTAACATTGAACCTCTTTACAGCCGGGTGCAAATGTCATGAGTGAGGCGAAGGAGAGGCAGCATATCCGTCGCTGGCGTCTGCTGGTCCAGAGCGGCGCCTTGCTGCTCATTGTGATTGCTCCTTTTTTGAATTTCTATTTTAGTATTGATTTTGTTCAGGGCTGGTATCAGTCCCTGGGCATCGGCAAGCTCTGGTTTGTCTCTCCCCTGGAGGGATTGGAGAGTATCCTGGTGGCCAAGCGTCTTTACCTGCCCCTGCTGACGGCCATGGTGGTTCCGGTGCTTCTTGCCTTGTTTTTGGGAAGAGTCTTCTGCGGCTGGATCTGTCCGATCCATTTTCTTTCCGACCTGAGTGACCGTTTTCTGAAACTTTTTTCCAGGAAAAAATTAAGAAAGGATCATTTCCTTTTGCCAAAAACAATCATCTGGTATGTCCTGCTGGCAGAGCTGCTTCTCACCATGATTCTGGGCGCGCCGCTTTTTGTCTTTCTTTCGCCGCCGGGCTTGGTGGGCCGGGAAATGATGATGGTGGTCTTTTTTAAAACCCTGACCCTGGAAGGCCTGATCGTTGTTGCGGTTCTTATCGCTAATTTTGTGACCAGGCGTTTTTTCTGTCGCTATTTTTGTCCTTTGGGCGGGTTACTTGCTTTTCTGGGCAGCAAAAGAAAGCTGCGCGTGGCGCGGGATGAGGAAAGCTGCACCGAGTGCGGAATGTGTGCCAGGGCTTGTCCTTTGGGGCTCAATCCCGCCATTGGCGAGGCAGAGTCGAACTACTGCTGGAATTGTGGCGAATGTGTGGAGTATTGCCGTGAGTCGTCTCTGACTCTGACCTGGGTCCAGGGAAGCAGTAAGAGATAATTTGAACTGACAATTTTTTGTTACTATTCAGCAAGACAACCGGGGAACTGAACCCGGCATTTATTTTAAAAGTAACAAAAAAGGTAACTAATTAGGTGGGCCACCAAATTAGCCTAACCACCGTTCTGTAGCTGTTCGGCAGTGCTCCATATCGGAGTCTGCGCTTACCTGGGATTTAGAAGCATACTTGTGCCATTCGAGAAGGTCTAAAATGGGGTGCGCCTGAACAGTTACCAAAAAAGAATTATATCGTCATTCCGACTAGAAACATGCCGGAATGACGTATGCGAAGTTTTTGTGTTTATCATGCTGTTTTTACGATGTTTATTAGTGGCCCTCGGATTTTTTTTACCAAGATGGTTGGTTAGGCTGTAGGCTAAAGGCTATTAGTTTTCGAAGTCGGCCTAGGTCTTTTCCTAATAGTCTAGTCTACAGTCTATCGACCTGATTATTAGATCTACGAATGATCAGGCTGATTTCCTTCGGATTCTGGCAGCCTTTCAAAGATGTAAGCATGCCAGTCACCGACTTGGCGATAAAACGCTGGACAAAGCTGTTTAAAGGAATTGTTTCGCCGTTGACGATGAGGGAGATGTGTTGTTCCTTGTCGGGCTTAAGGAATGTGCTAATCAGAAAATCAACAATTTCGTTGATATCATCCGGGCCAAAGTGGGGGATCTCTCCTTCCTGCTTCAGATCCGTCACTATACCGATCCAGGTCTCATCACGATTTTGCAGAGGCGTGTCAGACAGCGCGTTTCTGAAAACCTCGATCTTGGGCAGGGCCAGCCTTTTATAGCCTTCCGCTATCACCAGATCAACATCGTTGAAATAACGAGTAACCAGCTCCTCAACCGGAGTGTCTCGAGAAACATCGCGAATCAGGCCGAGGCCGGTGGGGGAAGAGAGAACAACACTGTGGGCGCCGGCCTGTTTATGGCGCCAGGTATCCTTACCCGGTATGTCCATGGCAAATTCATGGACATGATGCTTGATAGTGCCGATTCTGTAACCGCGACGGTTCAACTCCGGGATCAGTTTTTCAAGCAGGGTTGTTTTGCCGTGATCAGGTCTGCCGACAAGTGAGACAATGGGTGGCATGGCAGTCCGATCAACCCGGTGGCCAGGTCATGGTCCGGCCACCAAGAAAATGCATGTGGATATGGAAAACGCTCTGGCCGGCGTCTTCGCCGTTATTCAGGACAACCCGGAAGTTGTCACCAATCCCGTTTTTTTTTGCAATTTCAGCGCCTACACGCATCATTCCGCCGATAAGCTGTTCATCCGCGTCCGTCACTGCCGATGGTCCGGAAATATGTTTTTTGGGAATGACCAGAAAATGCTGCGGAGCTTGGGGGGTGATATCTCGGAAGGCAAAAAAATCATCATCTTCGTAAAGTTTGTCCGCCGGGATATCTCCGTTAATGATCTTGCAGAAAAGGCAATTGCTGTCCATAATGGTTTCCTTTGCAGATATTAATTTTTGTCGGTCTCGTAAAAAACAATGAGAACGACGTACAGTGCTTCGTAACTTCTCGAAGTCTCAGCTGGTTCGCTTATCTGATTTAATGTCAGCGGATTTTGGAGATTTGACTTTTTTATGAGGTAATCATTTTTCATGGCCAAGAATAATGGTCTGATTCGTTGATGTCAACAGGAACAAAGATTTCCTTAAAAAAGGAACGCCTTGTTCTCTTCCAGACCTTTGGGCAAACTTTTTTTCGCTGTTAAAAAAACGGTTGACTCATATTTGATGACCAAGTTCTGTTTATCAGCTATAAAAATGAGATTATCGAAAAAACTCGCATTTAGAGCCGAATTTTAGTATTTTTTTTATATGACTTCCGTATTTTTTGAAAAAAAAGAAAAAATCGGCGAATTATTGGTTCGACGGGGAAAGTTGCAACCCAATCAGCTTGAGCGAGCCCTGAGTCATCTTGAAACAGTACCCCAGAGTCTGGGCGAGATCCTGATGTCCCTTGGTTTTGTCAGCGAAGAGGATCTCCTTGCCGGCCTTGCGGAACAGTTCTCGTTCGATATTTATTCACCGGAGCCCGATGACGAGTTCCTTTCTCTTGATATCTCTCCCCTTTTTCACCGGGAACATCATTTTGCCCTGATCAGAAGGGGTGATAAAAATATTCTCATCCTGAATGATACCAAGGACGGTGATATTTTTTCTGCCGTGGAGATTCTTTTGTCGGAACCGTTTGAGGTTCAGCTCACCCTGGAAGCCACCCTGAAAAAAATAATGGACGAGGAGTATGAACTGGGCTCTGATGTTGAGGCTGCGGACGACTCCCTGATTGATGAGTCTGATATTGACAGACTGAAAGACATGGCCTCGGAGGCGCCGGTCATCAAGTACGTCAACACCCTGATCGATACGGCCCTGAACCGTCGGGCCAGCGATATTCATATCGAGTCCTTTGAGGAAGGGCAGTTAATTCGTTTTCGTATCGACGGTATTCTCCATGATTATGAAATTCCGCCGATTAGCATGCAGGCGGCGATTATTTCCAGGATTAAATTACTGGCCACTCTCGATATTGCTGAAAGACGGATTCCTCAGGACGGCAAAATTTCCTTGCGCATCAGCGGTCATGAGGTGGATCTCCGGGTTTCCACCATGCCGACAATTTATGGTGAGGGCGTGGTTATCCGCATCCTGGAGAAGGGCAGTATTATCCTTGAGTTGAGTCACTTGGGGATGGCGACGGAAATTGAAAAAAAATTCAGGAATCTAATCATGGTGCCAAATGGCATCATCCTGGTCACGGGCCCCACCGGCAGCGGCAAAACAACAACCCTCTACTGTGCCCTGAATCAGATCAATTCGGGTAACAATAAGATCATCACCCTTGAAGATCCGGTGGAGTACCAGTTACACGGTATTAATCAGATCCAGGTTCACCCTGAAATCGGTTTGACCTTTGCCAAGGGGCTACGTTCCATCGTTCGCCAGGATCCTGATATCATCATGGTGGGAGAAATCCGCGATTTTGATACCGCTGAAATCGCCGTTCAGTCATCCCTTACAGGACATCTTGTTTTTTCCACCCTGCACACCAATGATGCCATATCCGCCGTGACCCGGATGATTGATATTGGTGTTGAGCGTTTTTTAATTGCATCATCACTACGCGGCATTCTGGCCCAGCGGCTGGTCAGGCGTATCTGTCCCGATTGCCGGGTCGTCATGCCCGGCGCTTTGGATGTGCATCTCAGTAAAGACATCATGCAGGCTGCGGGGAGTGATTTTGAGATGTTTGTCGGTGAGGGTTGCTCCCATTGTTCCTCCACCGGCTATTCGGGCCGTATCGGTATTTATGAGCTTCTGAACATGAGTCAGGGGCTCTCGCGCGGCATTTCCCAGGGTGTGAACCAGGATGTTTTGGAAAAGATTGCAGAGGACGAGGGTTTTCAACCCATGTTTATGGACGGATTGAACAAGGTAAAAGAAGGAAAAACAACCCTGTCCGAGGTTATCCGTGTCTGCAGAGGTGTAACACATGGCTCGGTTTGATTATACCGCCCTTGACGGGGAAAATCAGGTCCGGTCCGGTATGATGGAAAAGGTGGACAAAGGGGAGGTTGCCCTGTCCTTGATGAAGAAGGGGCTGCGGCCCCTGGAAATTAATATCCATAGCCACTCCCGGACCCCTTTTTTCTCATTTACGGCATTTTGGGAGAAATTTCAGCCGAACAAGATAACCCGGACGGATGTTGACTTTTTTACCAAGCAGATCACCCTGCTCCTGAATGCCGGTCTTTCTCTTGATGCTTCCCTGCGCATAATGAAGGCCCAGAGCCGTAAGCCGTCCTTTCAGCAATTCACCGGCGAGGTTGAGCGTAAACTTAAGGAAGGGAAGTCTTTTTCCCAGGCCCTTGCCGAGTTTCCCTTTTTTTCTCCCATGTATGTCAATATTGCCAAGGCTGGCGAGGAAGGTGGCATCCTGCCAACCATGCTTAATAAGATTTCCGAGTATCAGGCCACTTTTCAGGAACTCAGGCAGTTCATTGTTTCCGCCTCAATCTATCCTCTTATTCTGTTGGCGGTTGGTGTGATTGCGATTATTGTTCTGGTTACGGCCATTCTTCCCAGGTTTGAGATCCTTTTTTCCGGTTTGGGACATCAGTTGCCTGTTAATGTTAAGGTGATGATGAGTGTGGCCCATTTTGTCAGCAACCATTATATCATCGTCCTTGTAGCTGTTTTCGGGCCGGTGTTTGTCCTGGTTCGCTACCTGAAAACAGTGAAGGGTCGCGAATATTATGACCGGTTGGCAATCAGGATTCCCGTACTGAAAGGTTTTATCCGTGATCTGGAAACCACAAGAATTTTCAGAACCCTCGAGGTGCTGGTCAATAATGGCGTCCATCTAGCCACGGCCTTACGGATCAGCAGCGGTGTGGCTGTGAATTGCGAGTACAGGAGGGTTCTGAACAGGGCCACCGAGGCCCTGAAAGAGGGACGGCGGGTGGGCAGGAGACTCAAAGACGAGGGTTTGTTGCCGGATCTTGCCGTGGATCTTTTATCAATCGGTGAGGAGTCGGGTCGGGTGGGGGAGGTTTGCGGTCAGATAGCCGATCATTTTGAAAATGAACTCCGCATCCGCATCAAGAGGATGATCTCCATGATCGAACCGGCGCTTATCCTCTTTATTGCCGTGATCGCGGGCTATGTGGTGGTCTCCATGCTGTCCGTTATCCTGAGTATCAATGATATCGCCGGTTAAGGGTTCACTCAATAACAACTTGGCATTTTGAGGAGGGCAATGTGATGCAGGTTGCAGCAGGCTTGACATGGCAAAACCGCAGCGCTAGCTACGTGAAGATTTTAACAGATCAAGACCGTTGTAAGATGCGTTACAGTGTCCCCTCTAAAATGTTAAGTTATTATTGAGTGAACCCTAAGAGGGTAGGAGTGCTTGATTTCGTAACAAAGGCAGAGGGAGCCGATAAAGGATTTTCTTTGCTTGAACTGCTCACGGTTCTGGTTCTGCTTGGCATTCTTGCTGCTGTTTCAGTTCCGGCTATCGGCCGTTTTATGGAGAATCTTTCTTTTCGGAAACAGGTTGGCAGTGTCGTGGCCAACCTTCGTTATGTCCGGCTGAAAGCTGTCACCACGGGAGAGGATATCTTCGTCTCTCTGGATGATGATGGCCGGGTTATGCGTTTGACAGGAGGACTTCAGGAAGAGCGAGTCCTGGATATTGTTGATGAGGCCCTCCTTGTTCTGGAACCCGGAGAAATAGTTTTTTCACCAAAGGGATATGTTACTCCGGCCCGATTGACTCTGTCACAGAATAAGCGGAGCCGGATCATTATGATGGACCCTTTGACTGCATTGCCGGTCATTCAGTGAGATGTAACCGACCACAGGCAGTGAATCTCGGAGTTGGAGTTTACGCCCTGTTGTTAAGGGTGCTTACTTTCCGCGATCAGTGCGGACGACATAGAAAGGGGGTTATGTCGCCCGCCCTGCTTACGGTAATCTCCGGCACCTGTGATCGGTTACAGGACAAGAGTTTGCCAAGAAAATCGGGAGATGTTACCCCGTGATTGGTTATAGTGAGATGCGGCAAAAAGGATTCACATTATTTGAGCTTTTAGTGGCGGTTCTGCTGCTGGCGTTGATCTCGACCATGATTTATTCTGTCTTGAATGTCGGGATCCGATTTTCCGAAAAAGGTGAAAAAAAACTTCTTGCCGTGGGGCGACAACTGGGCCTGGTCGATTTACTTCATCGTCAGATTAAAGGCGGCTGGTATGATGAAAGAAAGAAGAAGGTTGTCATCTCCGTCGATGAAGACATCTTGCGCATCGTGACTCACGTTCCACTACTTTATTCCACTGCCGGGGTTATTCTGGCTGTTTACCGGTATGATCCGGGGGAGAGGGCGCTCTATTATCAGGAAAAGCGTGATTATTACCTCAGTGATTATGATGATGAATATGTGCCGGATTATGAGGATATGTTTTGCCTGATGGCAGACCTGGATTCTTTTTTAGTGGAATATGATGAATCGTCCGGAGTTGTTGCAATTGAGTTGAATGAAAAGGAATATGAATTTACCGCGTGGTGCAGAAAAAAAGAGCTGTTGCCCCGAGATTGATGGTTTCACTCTACTTGAAGTCCTGGTGGCGGTGATGATTCTTGGTCTTTCCTATGTCGCGGTATTGCAGAGTTTTTCTCTTTCCATGCAGAAAATTCAACATCTCGAGACAAAAAGGATAGAGATTTTTGATAACCTGCTCGGCTTTGAGGAGGAGGCACGGTTTACAGGCGATTTTGATAATGATGAAGAGGAGGAGACGGATTTCCCCCTTTTTCTGGAAGGACATAAGTATAATGTGGTTATTATAACAGATGATGATACAGATCTGATGAGTTTGAAGCTGGAGAAAAATAATTGATTTAGCGTTTTTTTGTAGATTTCGGGGCAATATTGAACTGCAGACATGACAAAATTTTGACAACGGATAACGGAAAACAGAAAGGTTTTGCCTTGATTGTCGTGATCATGATCATGCTGCTGGTCAGTTTTTTGGCCGCTCAGCTGATTTTGTCGGTGCGAACGAACCAGCAGATTGCCTTTCATGCCAGGGCCAGGGCCATTGGACTTTGCCTTGCCCAAGGTGGCCTTAACCTTGGAATTTTCAGGCTGCTTGACAAGCCGTTGGAGGAGATGGGTGTCCAGGATGAGGCATTACTTCTTGGTTATCCCTATGATGCCTCCCTGACAAATGGAAAAATTGACTATTATGTGGTGAATGAATCCGGTAAAATTGATTTGAATAAACTGAACAAACCGCTCATCAATCTTTTTCTCGATTATTTGGCGGTTGAAGAAGAACAAAAGGCTATTATTGTTGATTCTCTGCTGGACTGGCGGGACTCTAATGATCTTCATCGCTTAAACGGCGCGGAGAGAGATTATTACGAAACGCTTGATGACCCTTATCTGCCCCGCAACGGGCCGATAAAGGATCCGATGGAATTTTTTCTCGTCAAGGGGACGGAAGAATTGACTGGCCGCTTTAAGGCCTCTGATGTTTTTACAGTGCATAACAGAAAGGGACAAATTAATTTTAACAGCCTTACTCCTTTCATGCTTGACTTTTTGACCGAGGAAGATGAGGAAAAAAAAGAGGCCTACCGGGAGGCCCAAGAAACGCATGCCACTTTGACTGCGGCCCTGGCGAGGAATATCTTGGGAAATGAACGTTTCGATGCCTGCTCGTCCGCGTTAACTTATGAGGCGGGCGGCAATAAATATTATTCCATAGTTGCCAGGGGTGGGCCTGGAAGGGTTGAGGCTGGAGAAGAGGAAGAGGAGTTTCACGCGGAAGGTGTGGAGACCGAGGTTCGGGTTATGTTTGAGAGGCGTGGCGACCGGATTCGTTATCTGAGTTGGCAGGAAAGCTGAACAGTTGCGGAACGGTGGTTAGACCAATTTGGTGGCCCACCTGAATGGTTACTTACCATGAAAGATGTGATCGAAATTATCTTTAAAAAGAATGGCTCAGCCATGATCCATCCCCCTCGTGGAGACGATCTATTGATCGAGGTGGCGGGAAAAGGCCTTGGCAAACAATTGGCCGCCTTCTGTGTCGAAAGGGGATTGGGAACAGCATCGCTGATCCTTTATCTTGACGAAGATCTACTTTATTTTAAAAAATTTCAATTGCCGTTGAAAACAGCCAACCTGAAGGAGGCTGTTGGTTATCAGTTGAGTCTGCTGGTCCCTTTTGCCGAGCCTTGTCTGCACTCTTTTGCCGCAGTTCGTAAAAAAGAGGCTTATGATGTGCTGCTTTACGCGATTCAGGCCGGTCGGGTAGAGTCAATGGTTGAGGATCTTCTAGCCGGCGGTTTTCAGGTTACGGCTGTTCTTCCCGAATCTCAACGTTATGTCAGCGGAAAGTTGAAAAAGACGAAATGGGCCCTGTTGCTTGGTGATCAGTCGCCAAAAATGTTTTCCTTCGAAGGGAATCAACTTCAGGATCGGTTGTTCTGCAGAACGGAACCTTCCTTTGAGGATGTCATCACATTTTCCGGGGCGGAAATCGTTTTCAGCAGTGGTCGGCCGGAAGATGATCGTTTTCAGCAGTTGAATACGATTGAAAAAACAGGGAGGAAGCAGTTTAATCTGCTGCCGGCCTCTTACCTGCGGCCGGATTTTTTTCGTATGATCCTTATCGGGCTGGTGATTCTTAATATCCTGGCGGGCATCAGCGTGATCGGCATCAAGGGATATCAGGTCTGGAGTCGGTCTAAATCCATTGAGGCCGAAATTACCTCTATTCTTCCCCAGGTTAAAGAAACTGAGGCCCTTCGCGTCAGGGAAAAAAGCCTGGAGAAATCAATTACGCGCATCGAAAATCTCGGCCGTAATTTCGACTTGATCCGGTTTTTGGAAAAATTGACCACTGTTTTGCCGAAAACAGCCTATCTGGATCAGATTAGAATGGATAAAACAACCGGGGCAATTCATATTCAGGGTTTTACTGAGAATATCAGTGTGTTGACAAAGAAATTACAGGAATTGGGTGATACCACACTGAAATCAACCCGCCGCAGAAAAAATAAAACCTATTTTCATATGGAGATCAGCCGCAAATGATCAATTTTTCCTCTTTAACAGGCCGAATTGATAAAAAACGACTGTTTGTGATCGTTCTGGCTCTTTTGCTGATTTTAAATGTCGGCCGTCTGACCATGGGATATTATCAGAATCAGAAGGAGGAAGTGAAGAGTCGGATCGATTTGCTCAATCAATACCGGAAAGCTGTTGTCAGGCAGCCTCAACTCAAAAAAAGAGTCACGAAGCTTGAAAAAAGGGCTGAACAGATTGACAGGTATCTCTTTAGCGGCTCTTCTGTGGAAGAAATTTCTTCAGCTATGCAGATTATGCTGCAGAACAAGGTTGCGGATGCCGGTCTCGAACCCGAGTCAATCCGCCCCATGCGCCAGGGAGCCAACGTAAAACCGGGCGAGATTGAAGATCTTGTCATCAAGATGCGCCTTTCGGGCAGTCTTGATCAGTTTGTCGATTTTTTGGCAAATTTGTATCGCTCCAGTGAACTGATTAAGATTGAGACCTTTTCTTTAAAACCCTATAAAGCCGGATTAAAAATTTCTCTTGACGTTAAAGGCTTTTATCATCTGGCACAACCGGGTTCATGATGTTTAGAATTGTCATTGCCATAGGTCTTCTCATCTCGTTTTTCTTTCTGGTCAGCGAAGGAAGCCGGAGCATGTTGTCCGGGAAGCAGGTAACGGGCCGGCAGGTGAAAGTTAAAGGGGGCCATTCTGTTTTCGGGCAGGAAAAAATCGAATTCTATCCCAAGGTTCCCACATCGTTGCCTGATCTACGTGACGGGTATCTGTTTAATGAGAAAAGAATACTGGTGGTCGAGGAAGAGGGACAGGAGAAAGATTTAACCGGAGAGTACGAAGAGATCAAGGTGAAGATGGATGATGTGATGTATGTCGGTTCACTGATCAGGGGAGATGTGCGTAGGGGACTGGTTTCTTACCCGGCACAGCGCAAAAAAACAAAATCTAAAGTCAAGAGGAAGAACAAGAAGACATTGCGGTCATCGAAAAATCGTGACTATGCCCGTCTTCTTGTTGGTGAAAGTTTCAGTGATTATAAGGTTATTGAGATTGAGGCCGACAGGATTAAATTTGAGAAGAGAGGGAAAACGGTTGTTAAATTTCTTAATGATCCCGGGAAAAATCGCCTCGCCCCCCCGAAAATAGAAAACAAAAGGCTCAGGGGGTTTAACAAATCCGTCGCCAAATCAAAAAAGGCGGTCGTAAGCAAACGTCGGCGGGTGAAAGCCGGAACAGTGACCCCGAGGACCAGACAGGTTATTCCGCCTTCTTTGCCGGGACATGAAGATTTCCGTGATTAGTTACATGAAATTACATCAAAATGGCAGATTATTTGTTGGATATCGACAAAAAGATGATTATCTGACTGCACTAAGAGTCAAGGAATTTAAGGTATTTTATGCCAAATAAACAGATATTTATCGGATTGATAATTTTTTTCGTGATGTTGGGGGGGTGTGTTTCCAAAGAGAAAATTCACCCTTATATCGATCTCGAGGAGATCAATTCCAAAATAATCAAACCGGAAGGAAAAACATCCGTTCTTGAGGAGGATACAAGCCCCAGTGAAAAGGATGACCGGCCCGAGGTCAAGGATTTGTCCATGCAAACCAGAGGCACAAACAGCTTCCTGGATAAACTCGCCCCTCCAGCAAAATCTTCAGTTTCTGAAAAAGATTCAGTCGCAGCTGAGGATGGGGAGGGGATTCTTTTAAACTTTGATAATGCCGATATCTTCGAGGTGATTCAGGTCATCGCCGAGACCCTGGATTTGAATTACGTTATTGACCCCCAGGTCAAAGGAGTGGTGAATCTTCGATCCGGAAAGAAGATTCCCATGGATCAGCTCTTTACCATTTTCAAGAAAATTCTTCACATTAACGGCCTTGATATTCGTAGTGAAGGCTCCTACGACTATATTTACGTGAGCAAAAATCTGTCTTCTCAGATTATCAACGGTCCCCGGCGGATTTCCGATTTGGAGGAGGGGTCAGATGTGGTCATTCAGGTTGTGCCGGTCATGCATCTCTCCTCTACCGAAGCGGCCAAACTGTTGGAGCCGTATCTCTCGGCCCAGGGGGCGGTCCATAACCTGCCTAACCAGAATACCCTGCTGATCCGCGATTATGAAAGTAAGGTTCTTGATGTTCTCCAGCTTTTATTTCGCCTGGATATTTCTCCTCTCTCTTCGTTGAAAATCAGACTGGTCAAGGTGGAAAAGGCGCCGCTTTATGATTTGCGTGACGAGTTGGTGGAGATTTTTGATGCCATGCAGATTAATAAGAAAGATTTTGAAGGGGTTTCCCTTGTTCCCCTTGAAAGGGTCAACTCGCTTCTGCTGATCAGTAAAAATGCATCACTGCTTGAATCTTCTCAGAGTTGGATAACCGAACTTGATGTTGTCCCTTCCCAGGATCGGGATAATATTTATATCTATAATGTCAGAAATTCAGTCGCATCTGATTTGGCTGATCTGGTTAATGCCCTGATTAGTGAAGATGAATTGAAAAGCAGGACGTCACCCGACAATCGATCGGACTCGAAAAATAAGAAAATCGGCCGGAAAAAAACGCAGACCGCCTCCCGGAAAACGGTAAAATCAAAAGCTCCTCTGTCATCCCTGCGTTTTGCCGGCGCCCCCATGCTGCTTGCCGATGACAGCCGCAATATTATTTTAATCAGATCATTGCCCGCCGATTACAGCCGGCTGATCAAACTCCTGGAAAGGCTGGACAACATGCCGCGCCAGGTTCTTGTTGAAGTTCTGGTGGCTGAGATCTCACTGACCAACGAATTGGAACTGGGGGTAGAATGGGCCTTTCATAATAAGAATCTCGATATTAACGGTAGCAATTATACTCAGAATATGTCAACGGATTTCGGCCTGCCCGCGGACGGATTTTCTTATAGCATCATTGACCACGCTGATAATATTGTTGGTATGCTCCATGCCCTGGCCAGTGATAATGACCTGACGATTCTTTCTTCACCCCAGGTTTTGGTGTTGAATAATGAAACAGCCAAAATTGAAGTGGGGAAAGAGGTACCTATTGTTACCACGGAAACTTACCAGGATAACTCGACAGTGCTGGGTGACGCCGTTGACAAGACCGTGGAGTATAGAAATACCGGTGTTATTCTCGAGGTAACCCCCAAAATTAATTATAACGGCATTATTATTCTGGATATCAACCAGGAGGTCAGCAGTGCCGAGGAAAATTTTACCTCCGGGATTAATTCACCGATTATTTCCTTACGTCAGGTTAAAACAAAAATGGCGGTGAAAGACGGGCAGTCGGTGCTTATCGGCGGTTTGATCAGAAATGAGACCAATACGATCGAGACCGGTGTGCCTTTTTTTAAAGATATCCCCTGGCTCGGCTATATGTTTAAATATCAAAAGGATAAAGAGGTGAAACAGGAATTGTTGATCATGATTACCCCGTATGTCATTGAGACCGAGGATGTTCTTGATCAGTATATCCGCGAGTTCAAAGATAAAGTCAAGGGGCTGCGGGCTAAAATGATGGATAAACCCATGGCGTCATCCGATGAAATGACCAGTGAATTTAATGAGTGAGAAAGAAAAATGAGACAGTTTTTGATTGATGAGTTAAGCCGGGAAGAAAGAGATAACCTGGATAATTATTTAAAAAGAACCCTGAAGAGCGGCCTCATTACCGGCATGTACTGGCTCACTCTTCCCGATGATCTGTTGAGTGAGGCCCAGCAGGGCCATGAAGAGTGCGGTCCGTTTCATTTCGGCATTGATCTCAGCAAGGATAAGCTGATCGCCGAACTGCTGGTGCGTAGTGAAGCGAATCTGCATTGCTCCTGTATCAACTATGCGACGAAGGAGCAGCGGGATTTTCTCCTGCGTTTTATCGACACCATGCTTGCCGAAGAGCAGATCCGGGCCTGATTTTTTTGTTGGGTAAACCCCTAAAGTAAATTTTCTTTCTTCAACTGGACTTGCAGGACGGAGATGGCCGCCGGTGTAATGCCGGAGATGCGGGAGGCCTGACCCAGTGATCTCGGACGCACCCGATTCAGTTTTTCAATGACCTCGTGGGAGAGGCCGGGCATTTCATCATACTCCAGATGATCTGGCAGTTGGATATTTTCAAGCTTTTTGAAACGGCTCACCTGTTGTTCCTGCCGCTTAATATAGCCTTCGTATTTGATTTCAAGCTGCACCTCCATTCTGATTTCCGGCGCCACTTTCAATTCCAGACCGGCGATAAAGCCGAGATCGTCAATTTTGAGCTCGGGCCGCCGCAGAAGTTCGGCAAGGGAAACCATTTGTTTCAGTTTAGCGCTGCCTTTTTCGTCCAGACGGATGTTGACCTCAACTCCGGGTTTAACAGTTGTACTGCAAAGCCATGCCATGCCATCCTCAATGGCCTGTCTTTTTTTTTCAAAAAGTTGGTAGGTTTCACGAGCAACCAGGCCCAGATCGCGGCCGATATCGCATAGCCGCTGGTCGGCATTATCTTCCCGGAGCAGGAGACGGTATTCGGCCCTGGATGTGAAGAGCCGGTATGGTTCTTTAGTGCCCCTGGTAACCAGATCATCGATGAGAACGCCAATATAGGCCTGGGAGCGGCTAAGAATAAGGGGTTCCTCTTTCCTGATTGATTTGACCGCGTTTACGCTTGCCATGAAGCCCTGGACCGCTGCCTCCTCATAACCGGAGGTGCCGTTAATCTGCCCAGCCAGGTACAGACCCTTGATGCGTTTTGTTTCCAAAGTGGATTGGAGTTCAAGTGGATCCACATAATCATATTCAATGGCATAGCCGGGACGGATAATTTTGACGTTTTCCAGTCCCTTGATGGAGTGCAGCATGTCGATTTGCACGTCCATGGGCAGGCTGGTGGGCACGCCGTTGGGGTAGACCTCAACCGTGTCCAGCCCTTCCGGTTCCAGAAAAATCTGGTGTCGGGGTTTTTTCGGAAAACGCATGACCTTGTCTTCAATGGAGGGACAGTAACGGGCCCCGACTCCTTTAATGATGCCGGCATACATTGGCGAGCGGTCTGTCCCGGCCCGGATGATTTCGTGCGTTATCTCATTGGTATATGTGATATAACAGGCACGCTGGGGTTGTTTGGGACCGGGTTGGCTTGAAAAGGAAAAGAGAGAGGGTGGATCATCGCTTTCTTGAGGTTCAAGCTCGTCAAAGTTGATGGTGGTTGCGTCCAGCCTCGGGGTGGTGCCGGTTTTCATTCTCCCCATTTGAAAACCGAGTTGCCTGAGGCTTTCGGCCAGGGAGATCGATGGCACATCTCCCATTCGTCCGGACGGAAAGGATTTGAGGCCGATATGGATGAGGCCGTTTAAAAAGGTTCCGGTACAGATTACTACGGCCCGGCAATGAAGGGTTTCATCCAGGGAGGTGACGATGCCGGTGATGCGGCCGTCTTCAACGAGCAGCTGGTCAGCCACGGTCTGTCGAATATCGAGGTTTTTCTGGTTTTCGAGAATCTCCTTCATTCGCAGCCGGTAAAGGAGCCGGTCTGCCTGAGCCCTGGAGGACCAGACCGCCGGGCCTTTGCTGGTGTTGAGACGGCGGAACTGGATGGCCGTCGCATCAATGGTCTTCGCCATTTCTCCGCCAAGGGCATCGAGTTCCTTGACCAGGTGGCCCTTGGCCAGACCGCCGATGGCCGGATTGCAGGACATGGCCCCGATGCAGTCGACATTGATGGTGACAATGGCGGTTTTGCAGCCCATGCGGGCTGCGGCCAGAGCAGCCTCGCAACCGGCATGACCGGCGCCGATAATGACAATATCATAATCTGTTGAAGATAAATTCATTTTGTTGGAAAAAGAGATGATGGTCGTTGATTCATGGGTGTTTCTATAACTTTATGTTCCCATTTGCCGTCATGAGAAACATTGCCGATGATGATATGACCGGCAAGGCCCCGATTCAGTTTGAGCTTACTTCTTTTCCCACGAGATAACGGCCCATTTTATAGGGGTCCGGCGGGTGAATACCCACATTCCGTCATTATTTTGCCGGAGTCTTTCATCAACATATGCTTCAAGTTTAAGCTGTTCTCCCGGAGTCAGTGAGTCCAGCATCCAGTGACAGCCCTTGACAGCATCGTCACGGCTTGAAAAATATTTGCTTCGCTCAAAGTGAATATAATCTACATTGGGATGAATCCCCATTCGGTAGAGAATATTCAGGGTGACAATGTAGTCGGGACCGGGTTCAAAATCTCTGCCAAGGGCTTTGAACAGCTCAGGGTCAAACGGACCGCTGCCCACCCGGTCGCTGATAAAAACTTTTTTAGCGGCCCAGTTATTTACTTTCCGCAACGCCCCGGCAAGATCCTCAACAGACATGGAGCGTGAGGCAATGACCACATCATGGATGGGGATATTTTCAACCTGCCAGTCATCGGTCCAGGACGCCTGGATGGTTTCCACATTGGTTATCCCCTGTTCCCCACATCTGGATCCTAGTTCATTTAACATTTTCTGGGAAAAATCAACGGCAGTGATTTTTTTTACCAGGGGAGCCAGGGGCAGGGCCAGAGTTCCCGGACCACACCCCACATCAAGTATGGTCCAGTCCGTTTGCGGAGCCATCATCTTGACAAAACGATCCGCGTAAGGCGTGCCCACCTGTCGTTTAGCATAGGCTGGCGCCCGTTTATCCCAGTCGCTGTTTCCCCGCTTTTTCCATGATTTTCCGGCCCGGCCTTCCCGCCAGATCCTGTCCCAGTCAATGTCCTGATATTTCATGGACAATCAGTCTCCGATTTTTGATTTGAGATCAGGCATGGTTTCAGGCTTACGCGCATCCCAGTAACGGCTCTCCTTACCGGTGGCGGTAACATTTTCGTAAACACCATTGTCCCTTCTGACAAGCTTGGTGAAACCGAGATTTTTCAGGTCACTGTTGGTCTTCGGCGTACTCACCGAACATAGGGAGATGAGCCGTTTGACTTTTTTTCCGCATTGGGGACAGCGGATTAATTTTTCACTGTCCAGAGATTGATTGAACTCAAATATTTTGCCCAGATCGCAGCCTTCGCCGATATGTTCGTATTCATAGATTGGCATGAGATATCAGAAGCCTTAAGTCAGAAAAGATTCATTTATTTTCATTTTTTATTTTTTCGTCAACCTGTTGATCATGACGGTCAGTTCTTCAATTTCTGAACGTATTTTTTTGGTTTTTGTGCCGATGACAAATTTTTTCTCCGCCAGAGTCAGAAACTTGGGCAGACTTTTCCGCCTGACATCATGGGCTAGATAAATTGTACCGCCCGTTGCAAGATATTGATTGAATATGTTGAGCAAAGGTTGAAAAAAATCATCACGGAAGAGAATCTCCGCTCCGATGATTGTATCAAATTTACCAATGTTCGGTGGATTATTCCAGTCAACTATCCTGAAATTTACATCTGAAATGTTGCTGGCAGCTGCGCTGACTCGTTCAAAGTCGAGGATATGAGGTTCATAGTCCGATAGGGTGACCCGGGAGCCATTGGCAGCCGCAATCAGGCCAGGAGCCGCCAGACCGGCGCCAAGCTCCAGCAGACTCTTTTCCGGTGCCGGAGGCAGGGTGGTCATCAGTTCGGCAAGCACCATGGAGGATTCCCATAATTTGATCCAGAAGGGAAATTCAGAAACATTTTCAAACGGATCTTTGCCGCCCAGAAGCTGTTCCAGATCCGTGACCTTGAGAATATTCAATTCAATATCACCGACCCGCAAAGGTTCAAATTCGACGGTAAATCGTTTTCTAATCCTTTTGAGAATTTGTTTAGTTTTTTCAGGTAGATGTGGAGAATCCATTGATTTCCTTTTGTTTGCTTGTCATTTTATAAAGATGCCGTGAGATTAATATGAAAGTGTAGGGTTAAGGAGTCAGCCTGATTAGATGCACCCCAACTCCTCGCTCCAAATTATTAAGCTTCGTCGTGCCCACAATGGGTGTCAATAGTTAAATCTCATGCGGTTAGTTACAAATTTGAAACCGAATTCAAAAATTACTTCAGGGCCAGTGCAATAAAGACCAGGGCTGAAAGTCCGAAGCGATAGTAGGCAAAAATCGCCAAACTCCTTGTTCTGACAAATTTCATCAAAAAGGCGATAAAAAAGTAACCAAAAAAGAGGGCTGCCAAAAAGCCGGTTCCGTAAAACACCAAACCGTTTGAGTCCAGTCCTTTTTCCAGGATGGTTGGAATTTTATAGATGCCGGCGCCCAGGACAATCGGCGCTGACAGCAGGAAAGAAAAAAGGGCGGCGCCGGATCGGTCAAGGCCGAGAAAAAGGGCGGCAGTCATGGTGCTGCCGCTGCGTGAAACTCCTGGGATGAGGGCCACGGCCTGGGCACAGCCGATGATTATTGCATCTTTTAAGCCAATATCTTTGTAGCTTCTGGAATGACTTCCCTTCTTGTCGGACAGCAGCAGAAAAAAACCGGCAACAGAGAGGGTGGTGCCGACAATCCAGGGTTCGCGAAAGGTGGTTTCCGCCACGTCTCCGAGCAACAGTCCCGCGACAACCGCCGGAATGGTGGCCAAACAGATATAGATTGCTTGGCGTCTTCGTCGATCCGCCTCTTTTCCCGAATCCATGAATAAAGCGGCCCGGCCAAGGAGATAAAAGTCGCGCCAGAAATAGATGAGGATAGCAATCAATGAGCCCATATGCAGGGCAACGTCAAAGCTGAGTCCTGCCTGTTCGATACGCAGAAAATATTCCGCCAGGAGCAGGTGAGCGGAACTTGAGATCGGTAAAAATTCGGTCGCGCCTTGCAGGAAGCCTAAAAATAGTGCATATAGAAGATCCATGGCTGTCTCGTGGAATGGTCAGGTAGGGGTTGACTCAGAAAAGCTGAGCTCAATAATTTCCGGTTTACCGGAGGGGATTTAAAGGAAAAGATAGAATTGTGAATATATACGATACGTTGTTATTCATCTTTATTCTGGCCGGGATAATCGGCAGTCTGTTTCCTGTCGTGCCCGGGACCTCGATTATTGTTGTCGGGGCCTTACTCCATGGCTGGTTGACCGGTTTTGAGCCCATTGGCTGGCTGGATATCGTGATGTTGACTTTGTTATCCCTGGCTGCCTGGGTTGGCCAGTATTTGCTGGCCGGTTTTGGAAGTAAAAAATTTGGCGCTTCAAAATACGGTATGATCGGGGCTTCCATCGGCATGGTGGTCGGCCTGTTCCTGCCGATTTTCGGCGGTATGATCCTGGGAACTTTTTTAGGGGCCTTCCTCGCTGAGATCTGTTTTGCCGTCAAAAGTATCAAACAGGGGGCCTGGGCGGGAACAGGAGCCTTGCTGGGTGTGATCGCCTCGCTTTTTTTAGAGCTTTTTGTTGCTTTTGCCATGGCCTGGTTCCTGGTTATCAAGATTGTCTGACCGGGCCGACTAGGTTGGTGGGAGGCTGACTCTTCCGGCAAAAATAAAAAAAGACCGTCTGATCAACCGGATCAAACGGTCTTTTTTACTGCAAAAAAGAAAAAATTAGCAGCCTTCAACAGCAGCGGCTTTTTTCACTTTAACGTCAACTTTGTCACCGGCTTTCATTTTATTGGCTTTTTTGCCGCAATCCAGGGTAACGGTGGTGCCGTCGACAGCTGTTACTTCACATTTGACTTTGCTGGCCATGCTTACGCTAGCCATGCTTACGGTAAATGCCATTGCCATTGCCAGAGATAACAGTTTTTTGCTCATCAGATTCTCCTCAAGTGTGATTTTACAGTGGGTGTGACCAAAACAGGCAAAATGCCTGAACAAGAACTACTTTGACATCTATAACTAAGATGAAGAAAAAAATAATCGGAACATCTTCAGGAGTCAACCAGAAAATAAAAATATTACCTTGAAAAAAATAAAAAAATAACCAATAAACTGAAATTCAGTGGTGTCCGGTTAGAAACCTGCGTCTGATTCCATAGAAAAATGTTTACTGTATTAACTACCGTCTCGATGTCTTTCCTGTTCGATTATCGGAAGTCTCGGTACGCTTTTTTCTCGGAGAGCTGCGCTGAAACGTAAGACCCTGGCCGTTATTTCAGCAGACTTTTGATATCTTTTTCCAGGATGTGATGGGTAGCATAGCCTTGATAACTTTTTATCACATTACCGTTTTGATTGACTAGAAAAGAGGTGGGAATGCCATAAACGCCGCCAAAATCTTGAGGGATCTTAGTATCCGCCATGAGCACCGGATAATTGATGTCGGCTTTATCGATCAGGCGGGAGACCGACTTTGAGTCACCTTGGTCCACGGACAGGGCGATAACGGAAAAACCGTTTTCGCCAAATTTATTTTGAAGTTCGATTAATGCGGGAATCTCCTGCAGGCAGGGAGAACACCAAGTGGCGAAAAAGGTGACGAGCAGGACGTTGCCGTCAAAAGAATTGCTGTTAATAATTTTTCCGTCAACAGCTGAGGGCAGGGAAAATACAGGCATTTTTGTTGCCGCGCCCGCTAATGTACTGATGAAAAAAAAGCTGAGGATAAGAAGGGTATAAAGCAGGAATTGTCCTGTTTTATTTGTCAATTTTTTATACATGTATTTCACCGTTGGTATTTTTTTTGTAGAAGTGTCAGGCAAGATTTTTTTGTCTGAAGAGTTCTTAATTCATACACAGGATAACCAGACTTTTGCAAGCAGGCAACAGAAAATGGCAGGTTTTTCTGATCGTGTCCATCGGAGTGTTTCTCTCCACCCTGGACAGCAGCATGATCAATATAGCCCTGCCTGCGATAATGGCTGAATTTAACAGCTCCCTGGTTCAGACTGAATGGGTGGTTCTGGCCTACCTGTTGACGATTACCACATCACTGCTGTTTTTCGGTCATCTTGCTGATCGTATCGGACGCGGTCGGATCTATTCCTCCGGTCTCTTTTTTTTTAGTGCTGGTTCCCTGGGTTGTGCGTTTTCTCAAAATTTTCACTGGTTGATCATGGCTCGTTTTTTTCAGGCCAGCGGCGCGGCCATGATGATGTCGACGGGTCCGGCACTGATCAAGCAGGCCTTCCCTCCACACCAGCTGGGACGCGGGCAGGGCCTGATTGGCATTGCTGTTTCTCTGGGTTTGATGAGCGGCCCGACGTTGGGGGGGTACATTATCCACTACTGGTCCTGGCGGTCTCTTTTTTTTATGACTGTTCCAGTTTCACTGATTTGCGGACTGGCGGCCGGAATGATCTTACCTTCAACACGCCGGGGCAAAGTGTTGAATGATTTTGACATGAAGGGCGTCTTTCTCTGGGCCTTTATTTTACTTGTCGCTTCCCTGGTGTTGACTTATGGGGTTGCAGGAGATTTTTCATTTTCTGTTCTGCTGTCCGGGCTGGTTCTTTTGCCCATTTTTTTATTTTATTTTATTCAACATGAATTAAAGGCTATTCAGCCGATTTTGCCAATCCGATTATTTAAAAAGAAATATTTTTCCGTTGGAGTGACTTGTGCCGTTATTTCCTTTCTTGTTCTCTTTGCCGCCTTGATTCTTATTCCGTTTTACCTCAGTCATATCCTGGAGTTGGATTCTTCCCGTATCGGCATAGTCATGATCGCTCTTCCCCTGGCCGCATTATTGGTTGCTCCCATGGCCGGCTGGTTGTCTGATTTTCTCGGTGCCCGGATATTATCCACTTTGGGATTAGCCCTGCTGGCTGCCGGCATGTTGTTGCTCTCTGGTTTGCGGATTGACAGCAGCCCATTGGACGTGGCCTTGAGACTATCTTGTCTTGGCATGGGCCAGGCTCTTTTTCTCTCGCCGAACAGTTCATCCGTCCTGGGCAGAACAACAAAAAAACAAAGCTCCACGGCTGCCGCCCTGCTGGCCACAGCTAGAAATCTCGGGATGATGCTGGGGATCGGCTTGTCTGGTTTAAGCTTCTCACTGTTTTTTGGCAGACTGACAGGCGGCCTGGATATGAGAGATTATGCGGTTGTCCATGCAACGCAGTTTGTTGGTGCTTTGCATTATTCTTTTCAGGTTGCCGCCGTGATTGCCTGTATCGGGGTTATTGTTTCCTGGCAGAGACCTTCTTTTCAGAAAAGAAGAGGCGGGGGAAAGGGCTGAAGGCTGCAGGGAAAAGGAAATTCTCGGATAGTCTCCTAGGCCCGAAGATTCACAATCGACATCTCCATCCCGGCCAGGGACTGGAGAGACTCTTTTAACTCCTGTATCATGGATGTTTGTTTGAACTCACAGGAAAATGAAACAGGAGAATAGCCAAGATTGTTGAGAATATCCGTCAATTCCGAAAAAGCTTGACGGATATGGGTGCTGATTTTTTCAGAATCAACAAAAAAATGTCCTTGAAGGGCTTGACCTTGAACATGAACCTGGCAATGTAGATTTCCTATCCGGCTCATTTCAAGAAAAAATGAGAGACTGTAGGCCTGATCTTTTTGTTGCCCTTTTTTTTCATTTTTATGAAAAAGCCATTGGCCCCAGCCCGAGTCGCCTGCAAAAAAACAGGGAAAGAAGGAAAAATCAGATTGTTTTCCGGGGAGCGGCTGGTCATTGACCTCCCCCAGCAACTCAAGAATATGAGTCAGTTTTTTCAGACTACTATATTCGTTTGCGGTCAGGGAAGACGCCTCTGTGCGGCCGCTACCCTCTTCAAGGAATTTTTGCAGAAGTTTGGGCAGGAAAGTGGCTGATTGCGGAGAAATTGCCGCTTCCGTCTGTAGTATTTTGCCGATGTCACCGCTGCCGTCAATGGTGATAGCATTGATGGCCCGCAGAAGGTTGGTGAGGGACAGGTTCGTCTTGCCGGTAGCTTGAGAGGTGTGGAGACCTGTCATTTTGTTTAAGAGTTTCACCGCGTTATGTGGTCCGGTGCCGGCTCCCAGAAAAGATTGTAAGAAATTTTGAACTGCGGCCTTTTTCCAGGCCGGACTCAAGACAGGATTGTCGCCCCCCTGTGTGACCTCCAGCAGGATATCTCCTTTTGACAGTGGTGTCCGGCTCGAGGCCGTAACTATTTTTCCTTCAATTTCAAGGAGAACCCGACCGTCAGAGGAAAAATCAATGACTCTGGCCTTTAACAGAGAGCCTGGAGAAAGATCCAGCTTTTCAAGTCCGTTGGAGGTCTGCCCTGGTCTGGAGCGTGAAAGCGTATCTGCCGCTTTAAACCCTTTTAGTGTAAAGAGACTGTCGATTTTCAAGATAAAGGAAAAGGGAAATTAGTCTACATTGTCGGTTTTTTTATCCGCTAACGGCAATTTAACCACGACTTCAAGGCCTGTATCCAGACTTTTTAATTTAAAGCGGCCGCCATGGGCTGTGAGGAGACGTTCCACCATGACCAGACCCATACCGGTTCCAAATGTTTTTGTTGTAAAAAAGGGATCCTTGGCCTTATGCAGATGGAACGTCGACAGACCGGGACCCGAATCTTTGATGGTAATCAGAGCCCAGTCTCCCTCAATTTGTGAACTAATACACAGCTTCCCGCCGTTTGTCATGGCCTCAATACTATTTTTTATCAGATGAAGAAACATCTGGCTGATCTGGCGACTGTCCATCTGAATAAGCGGATCAGGCTCAACAAGGTTGAGTTCCAAGGCAATGTTCTGTTTTTTCAGATTGCTTTGGACAAGCATAAGGGAATTTTTAATGACAGGGTAAAGAAGTTTATTTTTTTTCTTGAAATCCAGCTGTTTGACAAAGCCAAAAAGTTCTTCCAGAGTTTTTTCGAGCCTGGAGGTTTCCTTGATCATCGCGTTGAAATATTTTTTCATCCCTTCATCTTCGATTTTTCGGGAAAGAATCCTGGAAAGACCTCCAATGGAGGTGATGGGATTGCGGATCAGGTGCACCATCTGGGCGGACATGTGGCCAATGGCCGACAGTCGTTCAGCTTCAACCAGTAAATCTTTGTTTTTGTCAAGTTCTCGATTGAGCTCTTGCAGCTCTTCAATCTTTTTCTGCATGTCCATGTACAGATGACTATGTTCAATGGCAAGACTGGCCTGACTGGCAAAAAGTTCAAGAACATTGATATGGCCGGCGGAAATCGGCTTTCGGGTGACATAATTGTCGGCAATGATGACACCAAGGGTACGGCCCGGTGAATACAGAGGCACAATCGCAAAGCTGTCCTCCTTTAATAATGAAATTAAATTACCAGGAACAGGAACAGTGCTTTTTCCTTTGATTACGTTCAGGCTTTTACGTTGTTGGGCCGCCTGAAGAAGAATATGATCCGTTTCCGAGATCGGTATTTTGAGGGATTGAATAATACGGTTTACCTCTCCATCGACGAGATTGCAGGAAGAGGGCAGATTGTTGACAATATCAATAAATTGTAACTCGCGTGCCTGCATTTCGGACCAGACCCGGTCCGCCTCTTCTCTGCAGTTCGGTCCAATTCCCAGTCGGCCCGTGAGATTTTCTCCAGTTTTATCAAACATGGCTAGAAAGGCCCGGTTGAAACGCAACCCTTCTTTCGCAGTGATGCCGACAAGAATTGCCTTCAGAACCTCATTAAGTTCAATAGAGCTTAAATAAACGGAGTTCATTTTAAGGGAAAGCTGGTGCATGAATCGAATGCGGAAATGGGCCTCCTCCAGATTTTGTTGATAGAGACGATTTTCGAAAACCAGGCGACGCTTTTCCAGTGCCTTCCGGACAATGAGGAGAATTTCATTAAACTGGACCGGCTTAGTGATGTAATCATCTGCTCCATTACGGATGCAGTCAATGGCTATATTGATATCACTTGTGCCGGAGAGCATGACGATTGCCACATCGGGATAAGTGGCAAGAATTTCAGGAATCAGCAGGACACCATCTGCATCAGGCAGATTAATGTCAAGTAAAATGAGGGCGACCTGGCGGCAGGTAAGAGTTTCCCGGAGCTCCCGGGCGGAAGAGTTTTCCTCTACGGTAAAGCCATGCTCGTTGAAATAGAATGCTAAAGGTTCACGAATAGCGTTATCGTCATCAACAATGACAAGAATTTCATCGTCGGCCAGGAACTGGTCGGGAGAGTGAGGGGTATGATTTTGCATTATTTTACAATGCCTTGCTTGCAGCCTTTATGTCAAGCTGAAAAGATATAAAAAAAGGGGGAAAGGATCTGCGGAAAACAAAAAAACGCATTTCCAAACCGCGGTCGGGAAATGCGTTTTCTCATGTTGAAGCAATTTTCAGCCTGAATCAGCCATTTGATTTGGCTCGTTCCTTACATCTCAACAATGAGCTTGTTCGAATCTTCATTCCAGTCAACAATTAGATACCAGAGGATCATAATAACCCCAATCATGAACAGCGTTGCGCCATACCCCATGGTGTCAGGGAGATAGACATATTTGCCAAGTACGCCGTCCGCCTCAAAATCATTATCTTTGAACCAGGCTGTCATGATGGAGTTTGAAATCCCGAAGGTAAATGCGGTTATCCAGAGTTTGATCTGGCCTTCGCCTACACGCCAGAGGGTTCCTGAACCGCAACCGCCGGCCATCATAGCGCCGAAGCCGAAAATAGCGCCACCGACAATGCTGCCCCAACCAAAGGTGCCGCGAACGTAATTGATGGGTGCCAGCACAGCTTCACCATCGGCTCGCATGGGAACAGAATATTTCAGTACGGCCGCACCCACGGCAACAATAAAAATACTCAGTGCAACAGACTTGGCCAAGGTGCAGTCACCGGTCATATGCGGCTCGCGGAAACCCTGAACCATGCACCAGCGGCCACGCTGCATGGTGTAACCCAAGCCGGCGGCCAGCATGAGAATGCCGGAAAGGGAAGCGATATAATCGCTGTCTTCATTGCCGGCATATATATAGGCACCGGCAATCAAGGCGATGAGGGCAACAAAACCCAGCATGGTTCTTACACCGTTGGGAAAATCAATTGTTTTGGCGCCACCGCTGCCCCAGGTAATGGCGTCCATTTCCCAGTAGATGTATTTGAGACCGGCAAGAACACCTATAACGAGACCGAACCACATAGTGAAACCGTTGGCGGACAGGTTGCCGATGGCGTTATACATGCCGCCGACGTTACAGCCGCCGGCCAGGGTGGAGCCGATTCCCATCAGGATACCGGCAATAATTCCTTTAACCAGTTCAAGGCGCGGTGGAATGCGGATAGCGAAATCATGGCCCAGGCAGGCTGAGATAAAGGCGCCTCCAACAAAACCAATACCAATCACTGATCCTGAACTGATCAAAATTGATTTTGGCGCATCTTCATAGAAGCCGAAAATACCGGCATCGGAGCCCACCAAAGAGGTGATGCCGTACATGATCCAGTCGCCCCAGTTGCGGATGGCTCCCACTGCGCCCCAAGGCCGCCACCAGGCCATGATGAGTACACTGAGCAGGCCGACAATGATTCCCGCAACCATGGCATTCCATTCTGATTGGCAGAGAGCCTTGTACAATTTTTTTACTTTCTGTCCAAAAATACTTTCCTCACTCATACCGTTTCTCTCCCTTCTATGCCGGTTGATTCCCTTGGGATACAGCTTTTCCTCGTAGGCTGATTTATGCCCCGCATGGCAACCGTTTTTAAAATGTCGGTTTCGTAAAAAACAGCCTGGCCTGTCGTCAGCAGCTGAATGTTTTTAGTTTCAGCTCGCTGTCGCATCATGCCGGTGGCTATTTTTTTAAAACCATTAATTTAGATACCTTATAT
>JAOZOY010000001.1:0-31342 GCA_029933005.1 Deltaproteobacteria bacterium | reverse complement strand
GTTATGTCCTTCGGCGGAATAGCCGTTACTACTAATGAATTCAAGAAAATTTTTCAAGATTTACCCGTGCATTGATTTTTTGTCAAGCGTGTTCAAGGTATTTATTCCTTATTGAAGTATTTTTGTCATGTCCGGATTGAAACAGATCGTTTCGGTAAAATTATCTGGAACCGCGTTTGGAAAACGTGGTCTGCCGGGATCTAATGAATATCCATTCATCTTTGCGCTTGACAGAAACAGTCATTCTTGTTAGAGACGAAATGGTTTAAATCTTAAATGAATAAACTAAGATGGAATGAGAATTTTAAATGCCAAAACCTTGTTAAGGAGGAAACGAGAATGAGCGACATTTTACAAGCACCCGATGGTCTGACTGTAGCCCACACCCTGGATGCCAAAGGCCTGAGCTGTCCTATGCCTCTGTTGCGCACAAAAAAAGAGATCGGCAAAATCAACAGTGGCGATGTTTTGGAAATTCTGGGCACGGATCCCGGCTCCCGAAATGATATTCCCGGCTGGTGTTCCCGTTCCGGACATGAGTATCTGGGTGAGAAGGAAGATTCCGGCTTTATCCGCTTTTTTGTTAAAAAGGGATGATTTTAATAAGAAATTTAAAAAGGGAGGGTGAAGCGAATGTCTGCTGATCCGAATAAATTAGGTATTTTTGTAACGTCTCCGCAGAACATGCGGCATGTCGTCGGTGTTGCCAGGGCAGCTGTCCGTGCCGGCAAAACCATGATGGTTTTTTTTACCTACAAGTCAGTCCATCTGACCAAGTCTCCTCAATTCATCGACCTTGCCGATATGTGCGATGTTGAAAACCTTGCTATCTGCGCTGACAGTTATACCTGTGAGGGATACGACACGGCAGCGGATATCCCCAAGGGATTAACCGCAACACAGATGAGAACACAGTCTTATCATGGTGCTGTATTAGATGAGTGCGGCCAGTACTTAGTCTTATAAGGAGAAAGATCAAATGGAATCAAAAAAGCTTTACTTTTTAATTCAGAACCGTATGTATGGTGATGCTGTGCGGTCAGCTCTTGGTCAGGCAGTTGAAAATCATTATGCCTATCCTGTATTTTTGTATGAGGAATATCCACCGTTATCCGACTATATGAAGGAAAATATGGAGTGGATCGTGGATATGGAAGGTGAGGTTTTCACCGTGGCCGAAAAAGCGCCTGAAGGTGTTGAAATGACCACCATGACCTTGGAGGAAATAGGCGAAAAGATGCGTGAAGCGGATCAGATTATCGCATACGGTCTGCCTAAACAAACCAATGAACCGCCACCGGCGTGTGCAGAATAACAAGGGGACAAGAACATGAGTGACGAAGAGAAAAAAATGAAAATTTTGCATGTTTATCGTTCCGAGCCCACCGACGATGTGAAAACACTTGTCGGGATTCTGAGCCGTGATCGTGATGCCAGTGAGTTTAAACTTTATGATGGCGATCCTAATTACGACATACTCGTTGGAATGATTTTTGCCAATGACCAGACTGTAAGTTGGTGGTAGACGGAATCTGATAACAGTTCGTTTTATAAGCAACAAAAAAGCCCCTGCCGTTTTGGCCGGGGCTTTTTTTTATGTTCAAGCTGGGGGGATTGACGATGATCTGTTTTGGTCTGCTCTTTCAGCCTCAACACCTTCAATGTAGATGATTGATGTTTTTTAGTTTGCCGTTGCCGCTTTTTTTTTCTTCTGGGCATTCTGGAAGAGAGCCATGAAGTTGACCGGCTCAATGAGAAAGGGGATAAAACCACCGTCCACCGCGACCTGGCTGATAATCTGGCGGGTGAAGGGGAGCATCATGGTTGGGGAATCAACAGCCAGAACCATGGTCATATGTTCTTCCGGGATGTTTTTCAGGACAAAAACGCCGCAATGTTCAACCTCGGCGATAAAGAGGGTCTTGCCTCCATTACCGTTGGTCACAGTGGCTGTGATGGAAAGTGTCACTTCCCAGTGATCATTTTCCAGTTTTTTGTTTTTTAAGCCGAGATTGACTTCGACCTTAGGTTCCTGCTTTTCCAGGAAGATTTCCGGGGCATTGGGATTTTCAAACGATAGGTCTTTGACATAAAGTTTTTGCAGCCGAAAAATCGGAGCTTCATCGCTGGCTTGCTGATTGTTTTCTTCAGGCATGATTTTTCCTTTTTTCATTGAAATCGGTATTGCCGGTGTTGTGTAATAGACGTTTTTTGTTACCTGCTTCAGTTTAGGTGTAAATATTTACATCGGAATCAAGGATCATACCACGGAATTATTAAAACTGGAATAAGTCAGAAAGTTTTTTTTAAAAAGTGGCCGGTATGTGATTTTTTGACTCCGGCGATCTTCTCCGGGGTGCCGGTGGCAATGATCCACCCTCCCCCTTCGCCGCCCTCGGGGCCAAGATCAATAATATGATCCGCTGATTTGATGACATCGAGATTATGTTCTATGATAACCACTGTATTGCCATTGTCCACCAGCCGTTGCAAAACTTGCAGCAGATGTCTGATGTCAGCCGGATGGAGGCCGGTGGTAGGTTCATCCAGAATATAGAGAGTTTTCCCAGTGCTGCGTTTGCGCAGCTCCCTGGCCAGTTTGATGCGCTGAGCCTCCCCGCCGGACAGGGTTACGGATGATTGCCCCAGGGAAATATAGGAAAGTCCGACATCTGCCAATGTCTGCAGCCGGTTTTTAATCGGCGGGATATTTTTGAAAAACTCTAATGCTTCTTCCACGTTCATTGCCAGTATTTCGGCAATATTTTTGCCTCGATAATGAATTTCAAGGGTTTCCCGGTTATATCGTCTGCCGCCACAGGTTTCGCAGGTGACATAAATGTCCGGCAGGAAATGCATGGCGATTTTGATCATCCCGTCACCATCACAGGAGTCACAGCGTCCACCCTTAAGATTAAAACTGAAGCGTCCCGGTCTGTATCCCCTGGCCCGTGCCTCGGGCAGGCGGGATAACAGTTCCCTGACCGGGGTGAAGACGCCGGTGTAGGTGGCCGGGTTGGAACGTGGAGTTCTGCCGATGGGGCTCTGGTCAATATCAATGACCTTGTCAATCCGTTCAAGTCCTTCTATCCCGGCAAAATTTGCGCCCATGCTTCGACGACGATCAAAATACATCTTTGCCCCTTTGAAGAGACATTCAATTACCAGAGAGCTTTTTCCTGAACCAGAGACCCCGGTGACGCAGGTCATGACGCCAAGCGGGAATTTTGTTGTGATTTTTTTCAAGTTGTTGGCGCAGGCCTTGCGAATGGTGAGCCAGGCTGATTTGGACGCCGGCTTCCGGCGTCCAGCCGGCATGGAAATGCTCAGACGGCCGGAGAGATAGCCGCCGGTCAGGGATTTTTTATTTCTCAGTAATCCGTCAATCTTGCCGTTGTAGACGATTTTTCCGCCGTGGACGCCGGCACCAGGCCCCATGTCGAGAATATGATCGGCCGCCAGGATAGTATCCGAGTCATGCTCGACGACGATAACGGTGTTGCCGAGATCCCGCAGGTTGACAAGTGTTCCGATCAGACGAGCGTTGTCTCGTTGATGGAGGCCGATACTAGGTTCATCAAGGATGTAGAGCACCCCGGCCAGTCTTGAGCCGATCTGTGACGCCAGGCGGATGCGCTGGGCCTCGCCGCCGGAAAGGGTGGCCGCCGTCCGTTCCAGGGAGAGATAACCAAGGCCGACATCAAGCAGAAAAGACAGGCGGTCCTTGATTTCTTTGATAATACGACTGGCAATGATCTGTTCCTGGGCGGAAAAATTAATTTCGGGTAGTTCCGCAGCCAGTTTTTCAATACTGAGTGCTGTCAGTTCGGCAATATTCCATGGGCCGACGCGGACGGCAAGGGCTTCGGGCTTCAACCTGGCACCGTGGCAGGCGGGACATGGCTGTTCATTCATGAAGCGGCCCAGGTCTTCACGAACGGTTGCCGAACCGGTTTCATGGTAACGACGTGACAGTTGGGGCAGAATTCCTTCAAATGGCGTCTCTGATGTCTGTGTTCTCCGATGGCGGACATAATGAAAAAATATTTCCTCGCCGCCGGTACCGTAAAGAATGATTGATTTAATTTTTTTTGAGAGTTTGTGAAAAGGCGTTTCAAGGTCAAATCCGTAATGTCGGGCAATGGCCTGAAGGAGCTGGTTGGTGTAGCTTCGCGCTGAACGGTGACCCCAGGGAGTGATTGCTCCCTGGCTGAGGCTCATCTTGGGATCGGCAATGACCAGAGCCGGATCAAAAAACTGTTTGACCCCCAGCCCTCCGCATTCCTCACAGGCCCCTTTGGGATTATTAAATGAAAAAAGCTGGGGTGACAGATCCTGTATGCTTATGGCGCAGTTGCGGCAGGAGGCCCGTTCGCTGAATAGCCGGTTCTCACCGGTTTCAATAAAATTGATCAGTAAAAGACCATCACTCAGCCTTACGGTCGCCGCGACGGATTCAGCCAGGCGCCTTCCCAGTGTCGGTTTGATAACCAATCGGTCCACAACCGCTTCAATTGAGTGGCGTAGGGTTTTTTTCAATTTAATGGACTGATCCAGATTGTGGATCTCACCGTCAATCCGGGCTCTGACATAACCTTCCTTGCGCAGTCGGCTCAGGAGTTCCACATGCTCTCCCTTCTTATCCTCCACCAAGGGCGCCAACAGGATAATTTTGGATCCTTCCGGCAGGGCCAGCAGAATGTTGATCATTTCCTCGATTGACTGCGGTCTGATTTCTTCACCACAGATCGGGCAGAAGGGGTGACCTACCCTGGCAAAAAGGAGACGGAGATGGTCGTAAATTTCCGTTATCGTGCCAACGGTTGAGCGAGGATTACGACTCGTTGTCCGCTGTTCGATGGAGACAGCCGGTGACAGACCTTCAATGGAATCGACTTCGGGTTTGTCCATCCGGCCGAGGAACTGGCGGGCGTAGGTGGAGAGAGATTCGACGTAGCGCCGTTGTCCTTCGGCATACAGGGTGTCAAAGGCAAGGCTTGATTTGCCCGAGCCGCTCAGTCCGGTAAAGACCACCAGGCTGTTTCTCGGCAGATCTACATCAATATTTTTAAGATTATGCATCCTGGCGCCACGGATGCGGATTTGTTTTGGTTCCATATTTGTTGAGGGACAAAGGGGCAGAGGGGCAAAGGATCAAAGGGACAGAGGGATAAAGTTACAGTCTTGAAGAAGGGTGCAGGTATCATAGTTTCAGGCCTTACGCAATTTTGCCGCAAAAAAGCCGTCATGAAACGGGGCCGGAAGAGTCCGTAAAAAGTTTTGTTCATCAAGAAAACCGTTGGCTCCGGGTGGAATTGCCGGACGTTCAACAGACATCTCCGGCTGATTTTTCAGAAAGTGGCGGATCACCTCATCGTTTTCTTCAGGTTCCATGCTGCAGGTGGCATAGACCAGGATGCCGCCAGGAGCCAGCATGGCAACAGCCGTCTGCAGCAGAGCAAGCTGTTTCTTTTGAAAAGAAAAAAGATCTTCCGATCGCCGGTTCCAGCGGATATCCGGGTGGCGTCTGATAACACCCAGGCCGGAGCAGGGGGCGTCAACAAGAATATGGGTAAAGAGCCCCCCTCTTTTTTGCTGAAAAGATTCAATACTGCCTTGAAAAATGGAGACATCAGCGGCGAAATTCATTCTTGTGAGATTTTCCTGTAGGTGACGCAAGCGTGTTTTGTTTGGTTCAACAGCCGTAAGTGTGCTTTCTTTCGGCAGCAGTTCGGCAAGTTGTATTGTTTTGCCGCCCAGACCCGCACAGCTGTCCAGGTAGCGGCCTCCCGGTTTGAAGGGCTGAAACAGGGAGGCAATAAGTTGGGCTGCTTCGTCCTGAACATGAAAAAAGCCCCGGTTATATCCGGGCAGAGCGGGAATGGCTCCTCTGTAACCGACAAGGTGGAGCGCCTCCGCGATTATATCGCTCTGTTTGGCTTGAATTCCTGCACCAGCCAACCTCTCCAGATAGTCGTCCGGAGAGATTTTTTTTCTGTTCAGGCGCAGGGTCAGAACCGGAAGAGAGTTGTTGGTTCGGCAGATTTCAAGAGCGGTTTTATTGCCATATCTCCGGCCCCAGCGTTCATAAAGCCAGTCCGGATGGCTCTCCCGGACAGCCGGAGGCAGCCCTTTTTTTGCCTTAAGGAGTTGTTCTGGCTTGCGGGCCACGTTACGCAGGACGCCATTGATAAAGTTTATCAGCCATTTAGGCTGTTTTGCCTTTTTAAGGGCCTGGACGGTCTCGTTGATTGCCGCCGAAGCCGGAATACGCTCCATGCAAAGCAGCTGGTAAACGCCGATCCGCAGAGCCTGGAGGGTCCTGGTTTTCATTTTTCGCAGAGGATGTTTTGCAAAAGACGCAATTACGTCATCAAGATACCTTCGCTGTCGCAGTACGCCATAGACTAGGGCCATGGTTAGATTTGTGTCCCGTATATCAGCCGGATTTTCTTTCCTGATCTGTTTCTCCATGAGCATATCAAGGGGGTGGCCGCTTTCCTCCTGTTGACAGAGAATATTCAGCGCTGTTGAACGGGCATTCATCGCAGACCTATCACTGAACAGCTGCGACCGGTTGTTGTTTCACGGCGATATGAGAAAAAGTCGGAGTTACATTTAGTGCAGATGGAGGCGGTTTCGATATTTTTTGCCAGGACGCCCGCCTCGGTTAATTGATCCCGGCTGATTGCTGGAAAATCAAAAAAGTTTGGTCTGGTTTGGTAACCATGCATTGAAGATGGCAGTTCCCGGTTAAAATTAACGAACTCTGCGCAACAGCTTCCCAGGGACGGGCTGATTGCGGCCAGAAGATTTCCAGCTCTGGTATTATAAAATTTTTTCATAATACGAATTGTTTCGCCGATGATATCAGCTACACTGCCCCGCCAGCCCACATGGATGTTGGCAACAGCGGGACGAACCGGATCATAAAGCAGCACGGCCTGGCAGTCGGCCTGCTGGATCATGAGAGCAACGCCGGGAATATCCGTCAGAAGACTGTCATAGCCGGCAACCTCACGCTCTGTTTTTGCCGGAGTTTCCGTTACCCGATGAATTTTTTTCCCATGAACCTGTTTTGCCGAGATCAGAAAAGGCATGGCAAGTACATCAAGAATTTTCTGCCGGTTTTTTCGAACATTTTTCGGTTGATCGCCAACGTGGTAGCTGATGTTTAATAAATCATATGGAGGAGGGCTGACGCCGCCGGATCGCAAAAAAACGCCATGGCTCAATTTCTGCGGGACAAGACTCGCAAAAGTAAGATAAGAGAATTTTGTTGAAGGATTTTTTTGTATCATGCACAATAAAAAAACCTGCGGAATATCCGCAGGTTTCATATTTTGTAGCAACTGTTCAGGTCGATATGCTGTAAGAGAGATGAACTAGTTACAACTTAATAGCTTTCAGCCTAACCAACCTGAATAATAACCTTTTATAAAGAGAGCGACTGTAACCGGATTGATTAAAATTCCAAGGTGAGCTGATGGGTCAGAAGGAACATATCATCAGGATCATTTGCATCATTGAACTGTTTCATTATGCTTCCCGCATCAAGATAGCCGAATTTAACTTCATAGAGAAGATTATTGAAAATGGCGTAGGAAGCACCAAGGTCAATTTCAAGGCTGCAAATATTCATGTCCGCCAGATCTTCGGCCCCCATGGCGTAAATCAGTCCGCCATGGAGACGGAGACGGTCGGACACGGCAACATCCGAGTGGAGAAAAAGGGCTTGAATCCCACTTTCTTCTACGAAATTTGCCAGATCCGTCATGTTCCCGGAACCATATGGCAACATGCCATTATTTGCGCCGTTCAGGATATAACCAGGTCCGGAGTGTTGCTGGTTAGACAGCTGCAACGGGTTCTTTTCTCCAGAGGAATAATAGTACATCAAGCCGGTTTGCGTATTTTTCCATTTTTTGCCGGTATCAAAGGCAAAGGAGAAGGCCTCGGCACTTTTTTCTTCCGTTATTGTGTCATTTAGATCAACATCAGTAATATCCCATGTGAACTCAGAGGAGACATAAAACTGGCCGAGCTGCATGTTGCCGCCCGCTTTGAACTGATGATACTCTGCACGTGGTATGAAAGCAGATTGGTATAGAGGGGGCATTCCCAAAGGGGCCATCAGGCCGAAGGAACTGTTACGTGAAGAAGAAAGAGAACCTGACGCCTGGTCATAATTGTGAGTGAATGAAAATTGAAATTTCGGTGTCGCAGTGGCCGGGAAATAGTTGTTGAAAGATGGAAGCGAAAGAGTGTTATGGGTCGGTTTCAACAGAACGAACTGATTGCCGTGCTTGAAAAACAGGCTGCCAGACTCTGTTTGTGTCGGAGAAGAAAAGTCAAAAGCCGAAACCGTGGACGCAACACTCACCATGAGAACCAGAGCTGCAAGGGATATGTATTTTGTTATCCTGTTCCTTTCCATTAATCTTTGTTCCATTTCAATAAGAAGAGCTTAAATATTCATGGCACACTCTTAACAATTTACATATACTTTATTATTTTGCCTTTTTAGGCTCATTTGTCAAGTTTTTTTGCAATTTATGCAATATCGGAATTGTTTTTTTAGCGATAGATCCCTATGAAATTTAAACAAAAAATACAACAAGCCACTTTTCTGCGGCGATATAAAAGATTTTTCGTGGATGTGAAATTTCCCGAGGGCGGTGAGATGACTGTTCACTGCCCAAATACGGGAAGCATGAGGGGCTGCCTGGCGCCGGGCAATGAAGTTTGTCTTTCCAGATCGGATAATTCGAAACGAAAATATGTCCATCCTCTTGAAATGATAAGGGTTGATAAAATCAGGTAAGCGCAGACTCCGAACGAACAGGTAAGCGAGGAACGAGACTCCGAATCTGTGGCACTGGTAAACGATTACAGATCGTGGTTTTCATAATTATGATACCCCTGCAAAAAGTTTTTTTCACCACAGAGAACACGGAGGCCTCAGAGATTTACAACTAGTTACCTCTGTGATCTCTGAGTACTCTGTGGTTGATTTGTATTTTACGATATTGGTAAAAATTTAACTGGAAAAAGGAAAGCAGATGTCCGACAATGAAAACAATGATGTCAGGGCCGTGGTTCTTCTCTCCGGTGGCTTAGATTCGACAACTGTTCTGGCTTTAGCCCGTCATGAGGGATATCGCTGTTATTGTTTGAGTTTTGCTTATGGCCAGAGACAGACAGTCGAGTTGGAACGGGCCCGGTTGATCGCCAAAAAAATTGGATCTGTCGACCATCTTGTTCTGCACCTCGAGCTGGACAAGATCGGCGGTTCCGCTCTGACCTCCGCAATCGATGTCCCTAAGAAACGAACAGAAGCGGAGATGAAGGAAACGATTCCTGTGACCTATGTCCCTGGAAGGAATACGATTTTTTTATCTCACGCCGTTGCCTGGGCCGAAGTGCTGGGGGCCTTTGATATCTTTATCGGTATTAATGCGGTGGATTTCAGCGGTTATCCAGACTGCCGGCCGGAATATTTGAGCGCCTTTGAGAAGGTGGCCAATCTGGGTACCAGGGCCGGAGTTGAGGAAATACAGGCATTGAAGATTCATGCTCCCCTGATGAATCTTTCCAAAAAGGAAATTATTCTTAAGGGAACGGAAATGGGAATCGATTATGGCTTGACGCATAGTTGTTATGATCCTGATCGCAGGGGAAGGGCCTGTGGGGTATGTGATGCCTGTCAACTCCGTTTAAAGGGGTTTGCCGATGCAGGTCTGCGTGATCCGGTTCAGTATCAGTATGCACAAGATAAATAAAATTAGATAACGGGTTTTTTGAGTAATAATGAAAAATGACAGTCTTACCTCGGAGTTCGGCCAATTATTCATGGCCGGTCTGCCTGGTCCGGATCTTGACGAATCCACCGTGGAATTAATTCGCCAATATCAGGTGAACAATTTTATTCTTTTCAGGCGAAATACGTTGAATCCGGATCAGGTTCATTCTTTAACCCGGGATCTGCTCGCAGCCTGCAGCCGGATGGGAGTCCCCCCGCCCTTGATTGCCATTGATCAGGAAGGTGGCACGGTTGCTCGCTTGCCTGAGCCGTTCAGTCAGTTTGGTGATGCCAGGATGTATGCCGATTCTGCCGAGCCGGAAACAAGTCTTGAGAATTTCGCCCTGACTTGTGGATATGAGTTACATGATGTGGGGATTAATATGAACCTGGCACCGGTGCTTGATATCTGCCCGGCCGGCCAGGATTTTTTCATGGAAAAACGATCTTTGGGCAATGATCCGGAGCAGGTGGCGGCACTGGCCTGTCTGGTCATTGCCAAGATGCAGGAATGTGGAGTCGCGGCCTGTGCCAAACATTTTCCCGGACTGGGAGCCGCAAAAATCGATCCCCATCTCCACCTGCCGGTTGTCCACCGTCTGCGGGAGCAACTGCAGGCAGACCTGATCCCGTTTGAAAAGGCCATATCATCCGGAGTCGCGGCCGTCATGACGTCCCATACCGTTTATACCGATCTTGATCCCGGTATTCCCGCCACATTGTCGGAAAAAATTTTAAGCGGGATTCTGCGCAGGCAAATGGGCTATGAGGGAGTGGTAATCACTGATGATCTTGAAATGGGGGCGATTGAAAATGATAAATCCATTGAGCTGGCTGCGCTGGAGTCTTTTCTGGCGGGATCTGATTTACTCTTGATCTGTCATGACCAGAATAAGGTTAAAAAATCCTGCGAACAACTTGTGCAGGCATTTGACAAGGGCCGCTTTTCAGCTGGCCGTGTCCATCAGTCTCTGGGGCGTCTTGCCCGGCTGCGGGAGAGGTTCGGAATTGACTGAGTGAACTTGCCCATTTTTATGAAAAGATAATAAAAAAGGGAAAGATCCTGTATGGATCTTTCCCTTTTATGGGTTTACGACAGCTTAATGCATCGAGGCTTAAAAGAAGGCCTCAAAGGTCAGGTAAATTTGATCCGCCTTTTCCAATGTGGGAACAAACATACCATACTGATCGCCTTCTGATTTGTCCAAATCATACGGTTTGATGTTCCAGTCAGTGCCACCGGAATAATCATATTCATAATGCTGGTAGCCCAGACGGATAAAGGTTTTGGCATACTTGGAAATGGCCTCTCCCGTAGGGAGATCCCAGATCAGGTAGGCCTCATAAACATCGCCCCTGGTTCCCAGCTTAGCGCTGTACAGATCGTCGTGACCAGGAGTCATGCCGATCCAGTACTTAGAACCATAGTTGTACTCAAGACCTAATTTAAGTCCCAGGTTATCCATGTCGTAGCGGGTGCCAACCCAGATATTATAGCCATCTTCGTCATCGGTATTCGGTGAATATGCCGGTCCTCCCTGCATTGCACCAACGGCACCAAGCCAGTCGTTGAACATGCCGGTATCATCGTCAGGCAGGGTGCGGCTCCATCCACCGGAAACGAAAAAGTTGAGATTTTTCCATTTATCCTGATAGACAGCAGAGGTATGTAGGAGATCTCCTACATTTTGGCGGTCCGCGGTTCCATACATCGGCATCATAAAGCCACCAAAAGAATCATTTAAATCACTATCGTCAAATTCGGGAAAACTAAAGGCATTAAAGACCATAAAGGATTGAATATAGGCAAAACGATCTCCCTTTCTGTAGATATCCCAACTTATTCCGCCAAAATCAGTATCATTCAGATCCGAGGAAGTATCATTATATTGGAGACCGTTTTCAAATCCGCGTCCATAGCAGAAACGAACTCGTCCCGGCCAATTGTCAATGCCGAACAGATTGGAGTAAGCATAGCCCAAGGAAGCGCCGTCAAACGGCCAATCCATGTAAGGGGTTGGCGTTGCCATTCTTTCATCCACATCCATGCCTAAACGTAACTGGGCGGCAGGCCCGTCCGTTGTCGGCCGACGACCTATAGAAAACCAGATTGGCTGGCCGCCGATATTGTTCCAGTTAACAAAGGCGCGTTCCACCCGCAGGCTCGAGTCACTCGGTTCACGGGAATTGGTGCCGTCAAAAGATGGATAAGAAAATTGAGTGAGATTTGGAGGCAGCGTATTTGTACCCCAGGTTTTATACATTGACAGGCGACCCTTGAATTCCACATTTTCAGTGGCCTTGACCCGCATATTCAAGCGAAAACGATTTGTAAACATGGTGTCGTTTTCCATCTTATCGTCACCGAATTCTGGAGCTACAAGACCGCCTCCGGCCATTACTGCGGCTGCATTAGTCATCGGTGCAGTTACCAGATCACCACTGTAGTTGTCCATCCGAGCCCGAAAATCGCCATAAAATTTAAATCGTGAGGCTAAATCCCATTCTTCGGCTTTTTCTTCATAATCTTCAACAAAGTCTTCCTGGTCTTCCTTTAAGACTACCTGCTCTTCCTTCATGGCCTCCATCTGGGCCTTTAGTTCCATCAGCTGTCTGGTGAGCACGTCGACTTTGGCCTCCAAGTCATCCTGTGTCACAACTGCTCCAGTCGCTCCCGCTCCCGCAACCGCAGGCAAGGCCAGCAGTCCGGCAAGAGCCAGCATGGAAAATTTTTTCAGCATCTTTCTCCCTCCATGTTAAAAATGATTTTTAAAGGATTGTGACAAATCACAACCCATTTCCCCCAATACAGAAATACTTGTTAAGTATTTCTTTAAATACGTCTACCTCTCAAAATTTATTTTGTCAAAGAAAAAACATGACGCCCTGTTCAGTTTGATAAAAGGGTTTCCTGAGAAAAACACACGAAAGATTTGTTGCTGCCTGGTTTGACGCGTTCATAGGTTATAGTATAGTTTACGGTTTTACAACTTGTCAATTTTTAAGACTTTTTTTCCCTTGAACAGAAGAGTGTAAAGATTTTGTGTAAAAAAATGTTGCCTGCTCCGTATGCTGTGGTAAATATGTCAGAAAATTTTATTTGAATAATTTATAAGGAAAGACAGGTCATTATGTATTTTCAGGATATAATACTTGAACTCAGCCGTTACTGGGTGAATCAGGGCTGTGTTCTTCAGCAGCCTTACGATATGGAGGTAGGGGCGGGTACGTTTCATCCGGCCACCCTGCTGCGCTCTCTGGGGCCGGAACCCTGGAATGCCGCCTATGTTCAGCCATCGAGGCGGCCCACGGACGGCAGGTACGGTGAAAATCCGAACAGGCTGCAACATTATTATCAGTTTCAGGTCGTTATGAAGCCGTCACCGATCAATATTCAGGATCTTTATCTTGATAGTCTCAAACGTTTTCACCTTGATTTGCTTGATCATGATATCCGTTTTGTTGAAGATGACTGGGAATCGCCGACTCTGGGCGCCAGCGGCCTGGGCTGGGAGGTCTGGCTGGACGGCATGGAGATCACCCAGTTCACCTACTTTCAGCATGCCGGCAGCATGGAGCTTTTTCCGGTGACCGTGGAGATTACCTATGGTCTGGAACGTATCGCCATGTATCTTCAGGAAGTTGAGAGTGTTTATGATATTGCCTGGAACAGGGATGTCTCCTATGGCCAGATTTTTCACCAGGCCGAGGTGGAGTTTTCTGCCTTTAATTTTCAATATGCCAATGTCGAGGCATTGGTTTCCTTCTTCAATACCTTTGAGGAGGAGGCCATGAAGTTGCTGGAGAAGGATTTGATCTTGCCGGCCTATGACTATTGCCTGAAATGTTCACATACCTTCAACCTGCTGGACGCGCGCAAGGCGATCAGTGTGGCGGAAAGGACCCGTTATATCGGCCGGATCAGGAATATTGCCAGAAAGGTGGCGTCTAACTACGCGGAACAACGGCAGGAGATGGGTTATCCATTTTTGAAAAAAGATGAAGCGACAGCACTGGACGTTGTTGGTTCTTAATAGTAACGATTCCGTAAGAACTATTGAAACCACGGAGCGCACAGAGTGCGCTGAGGTAACTGATTGTAATGAAGATATTTTTTTGTATATTTGTATGGTGAAAATTTTTTTATGGGTTCATCAATAATGAAGAGTTGAAAGAATTGGCGGAAGTGCATGGGAATCGAACCCACCCACCAGGCTGTTAACCCGGTGCACCGGATTTGAAGTCCGGGAGGGCCACCAGTGCCCTTTCCACTTCCGTAATTTGAAACTTGAAACACTAACGAAGACTGAAACGACAGTTTCAAAAAATGATCATAATTTTTATTGCCGAAACCGGCAACTTTTTTTTTAATCTTGTTGCTGCTGGGTTCTCAGTTTGGAGACAATTTCAGGCACCAGTTAAATAACAGCAGGGAGGAGTCTTTTTCATTATGGAATGTGAACGGTTAAACAGGCTTGTTCGATCCTGGTTCCTGCAGGTGCGGGATGAAGCCATGGCCCCGGCCCGAATGGTTGAATTCATGGAAAAACACATTAATGAATGTGAAATTTGCCTGAGTGATCCGGACGTGCAGTATGAGGTAAAAAAAATTACTACTATTGTCCTGCCCGAATCCAAGATTATTAAGCCGGCCAAAAAAGCGAAAGTGAAAAAAGTAGAACCTGTCAAAGAGGAAATCAGCAAAGAAGAAACCGGCAAGGAAGAAAATCAGGTGCAGGATCGGGATAAAGATGTAAAAGATCCTGAAGAAAGCGAAAATAAAAAGGAATGAGCAAAAAACAGGCAGTGGCGGAGAGAGAGGGATTCGAACCCTCGGTGGAGCTATAAACCCCACACTCGCTTAGCAGGCGAGCACCATCGGCCAGCTCGGTCATCTCTCCGGTGTTTAGAAACCAGAAGTTAATGAAACAATTTTCTGTCCTCTGACTTCTGGTTTCTGTCTTCTGATGTTGGCGGAGGAAGTAGGATTCGAACCCACGGAACTTTCGTTCAACGGTTTTCAAGACCGCCGCCTTCAACCACTCGGCCATTCCTCCAGTTCAATCAGATTGTTGAGCATGTATTTACCATTTCATAAAATTCCTGTCAACGGTTGCTATCTGAAAATCTTGATCCGTTATAAGGTTGTCCGAGAATAGCAATTTTTCGACGGTCTCACAGGCTCGCTATCTCTCAAATCGAGGTATTTTTAAAAAATAAGCGCAGTCATAGTGTGATATCGGAGTCTCGTAAATTCGCTTCTATGAGCATTGTTTTTTTTAAATAACGAGATAAGCGCAGCCTTCATCCAATCCCGGCCTTAAGGGCTTCACTGAGTTTCTGCACTGCGATCACTTCAATGCCGGCAATAGCGTCACGGGGAGCATTTGCCCTGGGAATAATCGCCTGTTTGAAGCCGTGCTTCACAGCTTCCTTTAATCGCTCCATACCACCCGGCACCGGCCTGATCTCCCCGGCCAGGCCAACCTCGCCAAAAACAACCAGGTTTCTGGCCAGGGGATGATTTTTCAGACTTGATGCAATGGCCATGATCAAAGCCAGGTCGGCGCTGGTTTCACTGACCCGGATCCCGCCGACGACATTGACAAAAACATCCTGATTATAACTGGCAATATTGCCATGCCGGTGCAGAACAGCCAGGAGCATGGCCAGCCGGTTCTGTTCCAGGCCCACGGCGACCCGGCGGGGATTGTCCGCATAACTTTCATCCACCAGGGCCTGGATTTCGACAAGAAGAGGCCGGCTGCCTTCCCAGATGACCATGACCACACTGCCTGGCATGGGCTCTGGAAGGCGGGAGAGAAAAATGGCTGATGGATTTTTGATTTCCTTCAAGCCGGTGTCGGTCATGGCAAAGACGCCGAGTTCGTTAACGGCACCGTAACGGTTTTTTACTGCTCGAATAACACGGAAGCGGCTGTCGTTCCGGCCTTCAATATAGCAGACTACGTCAATAATATGTTCCAGTACTCTAGGTCCAGCCAGATCGCCGGTTTTGGTCACATGGCCTACCAGGAAGATGGCAGTGCCTGTCTGTTTGGCAAATTGTGTAAGCTGGGCTGCTGATTCCCTGACCTGGGTTACACTGCCCGGTGTTGAACTGAGTGCGGTATGCATGGTTTGAATCGAATCAATGACCATGACTTCCGGCTTTTCACGGGCCGCAGCATCGCAGATCGCTTCCACCCGGGTCTCTGCCAGAAGAAGAAGATCTTTGTCAGGCAGGCGTAGCCGCCGGGCACGCATGGCAATCTGCTGCAGGGACTCTTCCCCTGTGACATAAAGCACCTTGGTTTTCCGGCTCAGATTACAGCAGACCTGGAGCAGGACGGTGCTTTTGCCGACTCCGGGATCACCGCCAATGAGTACGACTGACCCCCTGACCAGTCCACCTCCCAGAACCCGATCCAATTCAGTCATGCCGGTGGAAAATCGTGGGGCAGCGGCCAGTTCAACCTCGGCCATGGTGCAAAGTTCGCATTGGCTTCCCGTGTAGCCCGCAAAATTACGATTCGGTTCCGGAGGTGTTGATTCCTTGATGGTGTCCCATTGGCCGCATTCAGGACATTGGCCGCACCACTTACTGAATGAAGAGTTGCAGGCGGAGCAGGTATAGATAATTTTTGCTTTAGCCATGTAAAGGAAGGAGGAAAAGGAGATATTCACAGCCCTTGATGTTTTGTTTCAAGCTGTGGAGGTGACAAAAAAAATTAAAACAGAGAAAATTTTCCTTCAAGCTTTTTTTCCTGTTTTGTAATTTCGTTTAATTTTTTTTGATAAAATTTAAGACATTTTTTAATATAGCGGTCTCTTCGCCAGTTTGAACTGATATCCCCCTTTTCAACCGAGGCGTCCTTACAGGCCAGTAAAACCAGATCAACATGCAGATTTCGCTTGGACAGACATGAGATTTTACTCTCATAGTACATTTTATACGAACGAATTCTGGAGCGTTCCTCGCTTTTTATTCGTTTTTTTTCTGATGTAGCCTTCACCTGCGTCTCCTTCATTTTTTAATCTTATACAATTTGATAAAAACATGCAAAAAATCTGCCATAAAAAAATGAAAGAGAGGTTGTCAGCCGTATTGAAAAAAGTTGTTTTCGGATGAAAAAATCAGACAAGTTCACTTAAAATCTGGTTGGCCACAGGCAGGGACCTCTCTGTTAATCGCAGGTGGTCTCCGGAAATTTCAAGCAGATTTCTGGCGATGAAATTTTGAAGAATTGAGCCGTAATAATCTGACAGGGTCAGGTTGAAACGGGACTCAATGTCTGTCATGTCGACGCCGCCTGTCATGCGCAGCCCCATGATAACGGTTTCCCGGAAGCGGGCATCCCTGCACAGACATTCAACCCCGGCAAAGGGAGGTTTGTCGTTTGTGATCAGTAAACGGTATTGATCAGGATCAGAAACGTTGGTGATTCGCATGTTGTTCAGGCAGGAGACTGCTCCAGCGCCAAGACCGAGATATGTGCCGTTTGTCCAGTAATTGATATTATGTTCACATTCATAGCCGGGCCTGGCGTAATTGGCTATTTCATAACGGATAAAACCTGCTGACTGCAAGAATTGCAGGGTCATTTTTTCCATGTGGACAATCGTATCCTCATTGGGCAGCTCAAGTTTGTTTGCGGCGGCAAGATTAGCGAAAGCCGTGTTTTTTTCTACCATGAGTTCATAGATGGCCAGATGCTCGGGGCTGGTTGTCAGCGCCGTTTCAAGGGTCTGTCGCCAATCCTCAACGTTCTGGCCCGGCAGACCGTACATCAGGTCCAGATTGATATTATCGAAACCAGCGTTTCTTGCCAGTTTAATCGCTTTCAAACCATCCTCGACCGTGTGGGTGCGGCTCAGCCTTTTCAGGAGAGGGGCTGCGAATGACTGGATACCGATACTCAGCCGGTTCACCCCGGCTTCCTTTAGCCCGATCAGGGTTTTCATGTCGATTTGATTCGGGTTGGTTTCAACCGAAATCTCCGGCCGGTCAGTAAAATGATAGAGCTTGCGGCAGGAGCGAATCAGGCGTCCCAGTTGTCTGCCGGAATAGATTGTCGGTGTGCCACCGCCGATAAAGAGGGAGAAGATTTTTTTTTGGCGGATCAGGAGATGAGCTGACATGGCGTCGATTTCCTTTTCCAGAGCCGCGAGATAGCCATTGATGTCAAAATGGTGGGCCGGGTAGGAATTAAAGGCGCAGTAGGCGCATTTGTTTTGACAGAAAGGAATATGGATATAGATTGAGCCGGGTCTTTCGGCGGGATCAAGGTCAGGTTTCATGCATTGATCAGAGAATGTTTTCACATTCCTTTTTGATTTCCGCCATCAGGCCGTGATCGGCAAAGCTGTATGGCTTATTTTTTGCGCCGATGATGAGATGATCAAGGAGTTGGATGTTCATGATGGTACAGGCCAGAAACAGATTTCTGGTCAGTTTGCGGTCTGCCCGGGACGGTTCGATATTGCCGGAGGGGTGATTGTGGGCAATGACCACGGCAGCGGTATGGTGCTCAAGGAGAAGCTTAATGAACTCCCTGGGGTAGATGGTGTTGGCGGCCAGGGTTCCTTCAAAAAGCGTTTTGGTGTCAATAATGGAAAAGCTTGCGTCCAGAAGGATGACCTTGAACACTTCCCGTTTCAAACTGCGCATGGAATGGTTGAGGTAGTCGGCCACCTCATTTGAGGAATGTAGATAATTTTTATTTTTCAGGCGCTGGGCAAGATAGCGGCGGGCCACGCTGTGGATAAAGTGAATGGCAAAGCTGTTTTGCGGGCCGATGCCGTCTACTTGGGTCAGTTCCTCCGGGGCCGACTCAAGGACGGCGGAAAAAGAGCCGAATGTTTTCAGCAACTCCCGGGCCGGTTCCTTGAGGCCCTTGCGCGGCGTCCCCAGGGTAAGCAGCAGCTCAAGAACTTCATCGTCGTTTAAGGATTCAAGACCGCGGGCCAGGAATTTTTCCCGCAGTCGCTGACGGTGGCCATTGTTTTTATTTTTGAGTTTCAACATGTAATCTTTGTTGTTTTAATTCAATGCAAAGGGCATTTTCATACACTTTTTCCAAAAAACCATGTCCCGGCTCTTTATAAACAGTAAACACACAGCCATTTATTTTGTAGATAAGCTTTTTTTCAAGAAGTTTTTTTGTCCACTTTTCTTGTTTTTTGTGGGGTTAGTGGCCAAATAATTATTTCAGCAATTCCTGACCAAAGAGTTGATTGGCCATCTTCGGGTTGGCCTTGCCCCTGGTCTTTTTCATGAGCTGGCCGACAAAGAAGCCCATAACCTTGGTTTTGCCAGCCTTGAACTGGGCTACTTGCTCCGGGTTGTCGGCAAGGATTTCCTGGACGATTTTCATCAGATCCCCTTCATCGCTCATTTGGGCAAGATTTTTCTCTTTGACAATGGTTTCCGGATCCTTGCCGGTTTTCATCATCTCGCTGAAAACGGTCTTGGCAATTTTACCACTGATCGCGCCTTTATCAATCAGGATAAGAAGGGCGGCCAGGTTTTCCGGCGTCACCGGACACTCCTGGATATTTATTCCCTCTTCTCCTTTCATCTCCCGCATCAACTCAGTCATGATCCAGTTGCTGATTTTTTTCGGTTTAGCAAAGAGCTTGAGAGCCGCTTCGAAATAATCGGCCAGTTCCCGGGATGATGTCATGATTACCGCATCATCAATCGGCAGGGCAAAGTCTGTGATAAAACGTGCCCTGCGCTCATCCGGCAACTCGGGCATGGTCTGTTTGATTTCGTTGATCCATTCATCATCAATGACCACCTGGACCAGGTCAGGATCGGGAAAGTAGCGGTAATCGTGGGCCTCCTCTTTGTCGCGCATGGAATTCGAGACGTTGCGGTCCGCATCCCAGAGCCGAGTTTCCTGCACGACCTCGCCGCCGTCCAGGAGAATGTCCCGTTGGCGCCTGATTTCATATTCCAGGGCACGATGGACATTTTTGAATGAGTTCATATTTTTTAGTTCGGAACGGGTGCCGAGTTTTTCCTGGCCCACGGGCCGCAGGGAAATATTGGCATCGCAGCGGAAACTGCCCTCCTGCATGTTGCCGTCGCAGATATCCAGATAGCGCAGAACCGCATGGAGCTTACGGAGATAGGCCTCAGCCTCTTCAGCTGAGCGTAGATCCGGCTCACTGACGATTTCAATGAGTGGCACGCCGGTGCGGTTGAGATCCACATAACTATGGGCTTCATGGCTGTCGTGCACCAGCTTACCGGCATCTTCTTCCATGTGGATGCGGGTCAGACCGATGCGTCGGTTTTTGCCGTCTATTTCAATGTCAACATGGCCATGCTCGGCAATAGGTAGCTCGAATTGGGAAATCTGGTAGCCCTTGGGCAGGTCCGGATAAAAATAGTTCTTTCGGGCAAACTGGTTGCGCCGATTGATTTCGCAGTTGGTGGCCTGAGCCATTTTTATGGCATATTCCACCACGGTTTTATTTAAAACAGGTAACACTCCGGGCATTCCCAGGCAGACCGGGCAGGTGTTGGTGTTGGGTGGGTTGCCGAATTGAGTGGTACAGCTGCAAAAAATTTTGGTGTTGGTCTTGAGCTGGGCATGAACCTCTAGCCCGATCACTGTCTCAAATTCCATGTTGATTCTCCGTAACCGTTCACCAGCACCTCACGAAGTCTGCGCTTATCTTTTCGCCCATTTTGGCTTGCTTACATAGCATTAGTATGCTGCGCAGTCCCAAATGGGCGAAGATGAAGCACTGGTAAACGGTTATAATCCAGTGGTTATTGTAAATTCAAAGTCTCTGGTAAATTTTTACGATTCTCCAAATTAGACGGATTGTCCAGCCCCGGCCCTGTTGATCCAGGCACGTATTTTTGTCACTTCATCCTGCCATTCCGGGTTGATTCGTATTTTTAAAAACAAACGGAAAAGTTCATCAATGGTACGGGTTGCTGTTTCCAGCAGACCGATTCGATCAAGAATTCGGCCTTCCACTGCCGCAGGATCATCGGATTCATCAGAGCCTTCCATTGTTTTCGGCGGGTTGACATTGCGAAATTCAAACAGACTGCCTTTTAAAGTCAAGTGGTATTCATACTCTTCAAGCTCCAGATGAATGCGGGTCTGTTCAAGCTTTTTGCCCATGGACAGGCCGGTACGCGCTTCCTGGAGCCGGGTCTGAAGTCCTTGGCAGACGATTTTTTCATGGGACTCGCCTTCACCGGATTCCAGCAGCATGTGTTTTTCAAAGACAAGGGTGATGTCACCGGTGCCGGGCAGGTAGACCGTGCCGCCGCGTTCGTCGCTCTTGAACCAGAGCCAGGTGAGAAACTCCTGACCGAGAAATCGTTTTTCAGCTATTAAATCAACAAGATCCATTTTATTAAACCAGAATGTCAGGGGTAATCTCGGACAGCTTGTGAAGTTCCTGATCGTCAAGCAGATGTTCCGCGGTCAGGTAAGGGATTTGCAGGACCAGGTTCAGGTCAAAGGTTTTTTTAAAAAAATCTTCCAAAAGTTCCTGGGCCTTCTGGCTGGTGGAAAAAAACAGGAGCGTGGCATCGCTTAAGTTCCAGCAGAGATCATAGGTGGCCGGGGTCGGCACTGCTTTTTTGAGGAGCATCAACTGGATATTTTCCTTAATTTCAAGCTTCTGACTTTTGTTCAGCTTGGGGATCTGCCTCTCTTTTTTGATTCGTTCCTCTTCCTTGAGGCAGAATTTCTTTAAAACCTTAGGCGCTACTTTTCGTTCGTCAATGCGCATGGTCAGGACAATGTGGTCTCCTGCTGCAAAAGAGGCATAGGCGAATTCCGTGTCAAACATATTTAAGACGGAGACCCAGCCAATGGAGCGTTCTTCATACGAATCGTCAATATCCCGGAAGGCAAAGGCGTTGATCCGTTCAGCTGCAAACTCCCGGAAGTTCGGCGCCGGCTCGCCCTCAACGGAGTAGCGGACAAAACTGGTTGAATTGGATAAAAGGCCCATGTCTCCTTCCTTGTCCGGCATGGCCGGAAATAATTGGTTCGGTAAATTGATTTTATTTTGTTGCAGAAAGATATAGCAAACCTGCTCTGGCCCGACAAGATTTTTTCGCCGGGACTTTGATGATCTGTTAAAAAGAAGATTGTGAAAAGGTTATTTTTTATAAAGTGAAAAACTATCTTGACACAAGATAAAGTGTATTGTAGATAAAGCGTTTCGTGTCGGGTCGTTAACTCAGTCGGTAGAGTATCTGCCTTTTAAGCAGAGAGTCGCGCGTTCGAGCCGCGCACGACCCACCATATATATAGAATTTGTCCCCATCGTCTAGTCAGGTCCAGGACACCGGCCTTTCACGCCGGCAACACCGGTTCGAATCCGGTTGGGGACGCCAAATATAATAGTGAGAAAACTGGCAGTTACAACATTTTCTCTCTTGAGCGACAAAGTCGCCTAAGGAGTTGACGGCTCCTTAGGCGACTTTTTTATTTTCAACACTCTTCTCAGACTTCCCTACAAGCTTCAGCTTACACTTTACTACGTTCGTTTTTTTCGGCTTAAAAAGCCTTTCTAAAGCCTCACGAGTATGATCCAGCCCCAAAATCTTCAGATATTTTTCTGAGATAATTTAATATCCACTGGCAAAGCCGGTGGCTTTAAAATTCTGGACCGCCCAAAGTGGTATGTTACTGTAACACATTCTTCCTTTAAACGAACGGGAGACCAGACCCTATTTCTATTTCATCGGTCTGCAGTAGGTACGCGATTGATTATGTGCTTTCAGAAACATGGTCAATAATTGCCGATTTGTTTTATGCTTTGGATTTCTTAATTTAGAGAAAAAACAAATTTCCTTTTTACCACCAGTACTTAGGGTATTGACGTGTGCTAGAGATATTATTTACAAGTAACGCGATAATCAGCAGAATCAGTGCTCCTCGAGCAACAGGGAAAATAGCGTAAAGATATCCAATGCTATGTAGTTTCGGGGATCCAATTACAGCAATAAGGGCAGTAGCTCCACCTGGAGGATGGAGGGTCTTAGTGAGATGCATGGCAGCAATGGCAGAAGACACAGCAAATGCACCAGCAAACCATAGATGTTGCGGAAAGAGTTGATAAAAAAATACGCCAACTATGGCAGAAATAATATGTCCCCCAATTAAATTTCTTGGTTGAGATAATGGCCCCCCAATAGCACCAAATACTAGAACTGCCGATGCCCCAAAGGATCCAATTATTAAATTTAAATCCATAGCAGCGACAAAATCAAAATGGATATAATTAAGCGCAGCAATACCAATAAAAGAACCAATAAATGACCACCAGACTTCATTTAATGAGACCATCTTGGGACTTTTTTCAGAGCCTTTCATTTTTTGAAAATATGAGTACATGCTTACAGCCCTTCAAAGACTTCGCCCCGGGCGACCTTTAGTTTTAGTTGATTCCCTTTTATTGTTGGGTGAATTTGTTTCGTTATTTGTCGAATTCGGCAAGGGGCGCAACTGTATTGATCAGTTCATTCTTTTTTTTCAGGGACACTTTTTTAATCTGGTATTCACGTTGGGCTGCGGCAGATCTGGACCCGGCCTGTTCGGAGTAAACTAACCGGACAGGGCGCCGAGGTTTTGTATATTTGGCGCCGCCTTTTTCGGAATTATGTGCCGTGATCCGTCTTTCCAGATCTTTGGTAATACCGGTATAGAGCGTCCCATCCCTGCAGCGGACAATGTAAACATGCCAGCTGTCATCAGATATCATTTTTTCCTCTTTTTTTTCTTGCACAGCAGTTTCAGCCTTCATGCCCCTTCCCTTTAATTTCAGCCGACAATATGTTTTTTTTCGATAGTTTGAGAGTCATTTAGAACTGGAGTCTGAACTGACCTGCCCATCATTAGAAAGATGATGGAAAAGATTCGAATTTCCAGTTGAAAGAAAATATTTTGATAAATACATTTTGGACAAATAATAAACAAAATGATATACATTCCGGCAATGGAGAAACAGATAATATAGATACAGTTCTCAGTTGAGGATGAATTTGTACTCTCGCTGATTAGTTATAACTTGCATTTATAAAAAAGCATAATATTGATTCATTTTCCGTAAACAGGGAGGGAAAAACAGTGGCTCAGAAAAAACGTACCATTGAAGAGAAGTCCATGTGGGATGATGCCCGGCAGATGCTGCGCAAGGCAGAACGGGAAAATATTGAAACGGTCTGGGATCGGCTTGAGTATCAGACGCCCCATTGTACATTTTGCGAACTGGGGTTGACCTGCAAAAATTGTATTATGGGGCCTTGCCGTATCAGCCCCAAGGGTGGCAAAAGGCCGCTGGGTGTGTGTGGCGCTGATGGTGATGTCATTGTTGCCCGTAATTTCGGCCGTTTTGTCGCCGGTGGCGCGGCCGCTCACTCGGATCATGGCCGCGACTGCCTTGAGGCTCTCCACGCCGTGGCCGAGGGGGAAACCGAGGATTATGAAATCAAGGATGAGGCAAAGTTGCTGCGTATTGCCGCCGAGCTTGGAGTTACCGTGGAGGGGAGGACGGTTCTCGATGTTGCCAAGGATCTGGTCACGGTATTTTTTGACGATTTCAGCAGCAGAAAAGAGGGAATCGCCTTTCTGTGCCGTGTTCCTGAAAAGCGCAAAGAGGTTTGGGAAAATCTGGGTATTATTCCCAGGGGCGTTGACCGGGAAGTTGTCGAGATGATGCATCGCACCCACATGGGCTGCGACAATGATGCTCCCAACACCATGCTGCATTGCGCCCGCACCTGTCTGGCCGATGGCTGGGGCGGTTCCATGATCGCAACCGAGATATCTGATATTCTTTTCGGGACGCCCATGCCGATGAAATCCAAAGTTAATCTCGGCGTTTTAAAAGACGATCAGGTCAATATTCTGGTCCATGGCCATAACCCGATTGTTTCGGAAAAGATTCTCGAGGCGGTGAATGATCCGGAGATGGTGGCCCTGGCCAAGGAAAAAGGAGCAGCGGGTATTAATCTGGTGGGTTTATGTTGTACCGGCAACGAGCTGATGATGCGCAAGGGGATTCCCATGGCGGGAAACCACCTGATGACCGAGTTGGCCATTATCACGGGCGCGGTTGAAATGATTATTGTGGATTATCAGTGCATCATGCCCAGTCTGGTGACCATTGGCAAATGTTACCATACTAAAATGATCACCACTGCCGACAAGGCGAAGTTTACCGGGGCCGAACATATTCGTTTTGCCATGGATAATGGTCGAGAGCAGGCTTGGAAAGTGGTAAAAATGGCCATAGAACGTTATGATCTGCGGGATCAGAGACGGGTTGATATCCCCGGCGAACCGGTTGATCTGATCAGCGGATTTTCCAATGAGGCCATTATTGGTGCCCTTGGCGGAACTCCGACACCGCTGATTGATGCCATTAAGGCGGGAAAGATTCGTGGCGTGGTAGGAATCGTCGGCTGCAATAATCCGAAAATGCAGCATGATCACTGCAACGTCACCCTGGCCAGGGAGTTAATCAAAAAGGATATTCTTGTGCTGGCCACCGGCTGCGTGACCACAGCCCTTGGCAAGGCGGAGCTGTTGCTGCCCGAATCAAAGGAACAGGCTGGCGACGGGCTCAAAGAAATTTGTGGGGCTCTGGGAATACCGCCGGTTCTGCACATGGGGAGCTGCGTGGACAATGCCCGGATCCTTGAACTCTGCGCCTTGCTTGCCAATGAGCTTGGTGTTGATATTGCCGATCTTCCGGTGGGGGCCTCTTCGCCGGAGTGGTACTCGGAAAAGGCAGCGGCCATCGGTACCTACGCGGTCGCCTCCGGCATCTATACTCATCTTGGTTTGCCGCCTAATATCCTGGGATCCGAGGTGGTAACGGATCTTGCCTTGAAAGAATTTGATGATCTGCTCGGGGCCTGCTTTGTTGTTGAGCCGGACCCTGTCAAGGCCGCTGAACTGCTGGACGAACGGATTAAGCTTCGGAGAAGGGGGCTTGGTCTGAGTGAATAATTGCGCGGCTTAAAGCCACCTGCCCGGAATAACGGTCCGGCAGAAAGAGCATTGATTTCCATCCAGGTGATAAGCAGGGATGGTATAGCCCCGGCGCTCAATCAGCAGTTTTTTACAGTTATGGCAATAGGTATTATTGCCTTCATGGCCCGGAACATTGCCCACATAAACGTAACGGATTCCCTCGCTCATGGCCAGTTGCCTGAAACGGGTGAGGGTGGAGATCGGGGTTGGCGCCAGTCGGTCAAGTCTGTATTGCGGGAAAAAACGCAGAAAGTGGAGGGGGTGATTCGGGCCAAGGTTTGCCAGAATCCAACCGCACATTCGTTTTATCATCTCCTCGTCATCCACATAGCCCGGCACAACCAGGTTGGTCATTTCAAAATGAACTCCCTGGTCGTGCAGGGTTTTAAAGGTATTCAGCACCGGCTGCAGGCGGCCGCCGTTGAGTTTTTTATAAATGGCGTCACTGTAGGATTTCAGGTTGACGTTGGCACCGTCCAGCACCCGGCAGAGTTTCAGCAGCGGTTCCCTGTTAATATAACCGTTTGAAATCCACAGGTTGTCAATCCCCTCTTTTTTGGCCAGCCGGCCGATATCCAGCATGTATTCAAAAAAGGTGGTTGGTTCGGAATAGGTGTAGGCAATGGCTCTGGAACCGGATTTTTGGGCCGCAGTCACTGCCTCGGCCGGAAAGAGTTCCGTGTGGCGGATTTCGTCGGGTCTGGTTTGGGAGATCTCCCAGTTCTGGCAGTTCAGACAGCGGAAATTGCAACCGGCAACAGCCAGGGAAAAGACCCGGCTCTGTGGTTTGAAATGAAAGAGGGGCTTTTTTTCAACCGGGTCAACATGGACTGAGCAGGGATTGCCATAGCCCAGGCTGTAGAGCGTGCCGGCCAGATTGGCCCTGGAACGGCAGACACCGCGATCCCCCGGCGCCAGCAGGCAACGGTGGGGACAAAGTCCGCATCTCACCTGCTCATTTTTCAGCTTTTTGTAAAAGATGGCCTCTTTATGCCATTTCCAGAGAGTTTCAGGCGCATCTTTTCTGAAGATTGTCCCGCGAATATCAGCCGGACCACCGATTTTATCATTTTCCCTGGAAAAAGGCCAGAGGGCCTGTGCTGATGTGGCCGAGCAGAGCAGCGCGCCACTGGCCAGAAAAAATTGTCGTCTGTTGATTTTTTTCATGGTTCCTTCCGACTTTTGTAACCGTTCACCGGGATGCCGATTTTACGACAACCAGTAAACTGATGCACTTTATGCCAATCAGGCCAGCTGCGGCCCAGATCAGGCCGCAATAGGGAATCAGCGCCAGACTGGTAAACAGGGTGCCGAATCCGGCACCGATCAGATCGGCTGAAAAAACGCGGGCCACAGCCGGATTATCCCCGCCCCGCAGATAAAGCGCCACCGGGAATTGAAAACCGCAGATAAGCGATATTACGAAGCCGAAAAGCAGATAAAAGGGAACCGGCAACAGGTCGCCGCCAATTTTAAGTGCCACGATCAGGAGTGTCAGCAAACCGATGAGCATACTGTCGGAAAGCAGCAGCATCTGCCGACCCCGGCTGCGCAATCGTTCACCGTACCAGGCGCCGGGCAGCAGTCCGGCTAGAAATACGGTGACAATCAGGCCGATCTGAAAATAAATATAACCATAATAAATCTGGAAGGCAAAGATGACCAGCATTTCGCTGCCCATGGTCATGGCCCCGGTTGAAAAAAGAACAAATTCCTCCCTGGATAACCGGAACAGATAAAAAAGAACACATCCAGCCAGCGCCACGATGAAAATGATGGGCGAGGTATTATATTTGGCAAACCACTGGTCAAACATGATTGCCATGAGGTGCGGTTTTTCGTCAAGGTTTTTGGCCACCTGCCGGTTCAGCTGACTGTTGAGGCTTGATATCCGTTCCGGGCTGATGTTGCCGTGATAAAAGCCTTCAATAGAGTAAGTTTCAATTCCTTTTTCTTTCAGAAGGGCGGGAATACCCAAATTAATGGGATGAGTCGAGCAGAGGAAAAAAATCTTTTGTCCGGGCAGCAGCAGGACATGGTTAAAGTGAGCGGCCACTGTATTGCGCAGTGATGAGAGTTTCAAGCGCTGGGGCTCGGCCAGGAAATTGTCAAAGCCCGCCACGGAAAAACTCAAAATTCCATGGGGTGCAAGATGGCTCCTGGCCAGTTCATAAAAGCGGTCCGTGAAGAAGCGGTTGATCTGAAAGGTATCTGGTTCCGGCAGGTTGACGATGATGGCGTCATAGATCTGCTCAGTCTCGTTCAGCCAGGACCTGCCGTCCCGGTGGATGATCGACAGGCCCTCTATTTTTTGAAGCAGACCGAAATCAAAGAGGACGGATGTCACCTGCGGATCCAGTTCAACATAATCAACCCTTTGCGGTTCGTATTTGGCAATTTCCGCCATCATTCCTCCCTCGGCCGAGATCAGCAGGATATTTTTTGGTTTTTCGCGCAGTTGGGAGAGCGGGTAATGAATCGTCTCCTCGGCCATGCTGAGATTTTGATTGCTGAAAACAGGAACTCCGTCCTGAAACAGGGTGAATTGTTCCCGGTCCTGCCGCATTTCAATGCGTCCGTAACGGGACTCCCGATAATGAACCAGCCGACCCTGGGCTGGAGCTAGAGTTTGTAATTCGGTGAGAATGCCTGACACGAGAATCACCAGGGTCAGTATTGATCCGGCAAGCACCAGTGGCCGCAAACGGGAGGGCCGGGGAAAAAGGAGCCAGCTTGTCAGCAGCAGGGGCAGGTTGGCAAGACAGATCGCCTGCATGGGGGTGGCCCAGAAGACCAGGCAAAAAGAAAACAGGATGCCGCCGCTGACATCGCCGATATTATCGACAATGTAGACTTTGGCGCCGGGATAATTCGTTATCCGGGTTCGGATAAGATAGAGGCTGTAGGGAAGGACAAAGCCGAGCAGTAGACAGTAGGGAAGGATGGTGAAAAAAGTAAAGACAAAAGTGGGATAAAAGCCCACTGAGCTGCCCGGGATAAAGATAATATCCCGCAAAGTACGCACCAGCAGGATCTGCAGATTGGCAAATGCGGCCAGTATCAGGCTGAGCCAGGCCAGATGATTTGCGCTGGGATGGAAAAAGCGGCTTAATCTGCGGGAAAGCAGGGTGCCGATGCCTCCCAGCAGCAGCCAGTTAAAAAGCGTCAGGGCAATGACAATCTCATTGCCCTGGAAGCAGGAGAGAAATTCGCGGATGGTCAGGAGCTGGGTCACCACGGAGGAGATGCCCGTGGCAATGATCACTCTTAGAACAGCATGCTCATCTATCCTCTTCAAAATACTGGACCTGGTAGGTTTGGACTTCCAGTTTTGAATTACGCCAGGCCTCGCCGCTCAGGCCGGCTTTTTGGCAGAGATGGGTGAGAAATTCGGCCGGATTCGGCAGCTGTTTCCAGACTTGGGGCAGGAAAGTGGCACTGGCTGTGCCCTGGCTCAGGATGACTCCGTCCACATTGGGCCTGAGTCTGGCGATCAGATCATTTGCATCCGTGTATTCAAGAGGTAGTGGAGTTGTGAGAATGCTTATCTCAATATGAATATCGTCAAGCTCCTCCTCGCTTAAGGGTCGGAAACGGTAATCGTTAAATGCCGCGTTTATGCTGTTTCGTTTCACGCCTTCGACAATGGAACTCTCTCCGCTGATATTGCCGATGCAACCCCGCAGTTGATTGTTTATTTTCAGGGTCACAAAGGTGCCGCGATTGTCCAGCAGGGCCGCATCCTGCAGAGCGGCGGGAAAAGAGCCTGTCGTGCTGCCGGGTTTGAAGCGGGCCTGGATGGTTTGCCGGGCAAGGCGCACCAGGCCTTGTCCCTGTTCTTCGGTGAGGAGGTTTGTCTTGTCCATAAGTAGATCTCCATAAAAGGCAATGGCGCTGTAACCGACCACCCGTTTTTGGTCGCCGGCTGTATCGCCGCTGTTAGAGTAATGGAGCAGAATCGGTTGCCAGCCATGCTTTCGGGCCAGCTGGATAACTACCGTGATGGGGATTATGCCGCAGGCCCTGTTGCCTGACCGGCTGAGGCCTTCGGCGTCCAGGTCAAGAATCATTCGGATCGTTTCTCTGTCTCTGATCCGGGCCGTGGAATAGTCGAGATAATGGGATAAATCCGAGCTGACCACGAGTAGAGTCTGGTTAGAGACGAGAGGATCAATGGCCGAACTGATTTGATCGATGTCCGTCGGCCCCAGCACCAGGGGAATGATCTGGAACTCAGGCAGGATAAACTGCAGGAAGGGCAGCACCACCTCCAGGCTGTGCTCGCTGCTGTCGGATTGGGGTACGGGTTGAAAGAGTTGCGGCTGCTGCCGCAGTCTGGCTGCATCAGCATGGATGGGAACCCGGCCAAGGGGGGTCTTGTAGGCCTGCAGATCCGTCAGGGCCGCATTGGGGAAACCGACCCGGTGATCAGGTCCCATGAGGATGATTTTATTAATATTCTGTCCTTCCAGGGCCAGGGCGCCATGGGCCGCAGTGAGTCCGGAATAGATATAGCCGGCATGGGGCAGGATTAAACCTTTCAACTGTTTATTTGGCAGGAGAACCGTGTTTTTTCGAGCCTCATCGATGAGACGGGCAATGGTGTTACTCAGTTCGGATTGAGTTGCCGGATAAAAGATGTCGGACCAAACCGGTTGACGGACAGTACCGGCCTGGCTGCCCGGCACAAAAAAGAGCGTGACAAAAAGAAAGAACAACAGTCCGTTTATTCGACCAAAAAAATACGGGCGATATCTCATGTTACCATCCCCACAGAAGACTTCTCTTGACCCAGCCGACGAGGAGGGTTTCTTCGTGTCGGACCTTGACCCAACCGGTCTTGTTGCGCTTCAGGGTAGTAAAGACCACACCTCTTTTGGCCTGGCGGATAATTTTGTACTTTGCTCCAGGTCCGCTGCGGATATTGATTATCTTTTTTTTCACCACCAGATGGGGTGTGCGGTTGACCAGTTTTTTAAAAATCCAGCCAGTATCGTTTTCATAGTCAACAACCTTGTACCAGCCTCCCCGAGAGCCGATTACCTTTAGTGGGTATCCTTTGCCAAGTTCCCAGAGAACAGCGTTGTTCTGGGATGGCCCGGAGCGCATGTTGACAAATTCACTGGCAATGCTGACCATTTTCGCACTGACGGGAGAAGCACACAACAAAAACAGGATCGGTACTATCCAGAATTTTTTCATTATTTTGTTTTGTAGCAGAATGTTCATTATTTTAATGTTGATGGTGCCGTAAAAACTCCGATCTACTGCGTCGTGTGTCCCGGACAGGCCTACGACATACTAATATGTATAGTCGCGGCCCTGTTCGAAACACTACTCCTTGTATATCGAAGTTTTGTACTTAGCCATCTTCGAATTGCAATGGACTTTTTACGAGACCATCAATGTTTGACTTACCGTTTTTTTGTAACCAATTACGGGGTAAAATCACCAAGCTTGTAAATATTCGGCTAGCACCCCATCTTTGAACGATCAGGCCTACTCGCATATG
>JAOZOY010000128.1 GCA_029933005.1 Deltaproteobacteria bacterium | reverse complement strand
CGAGTTTTTTGAAACTTTTTCACACAAGCCGAATATTTACGGGGCTGTTACGAAATAACCAATATATTTATGCATCTCTGCTTCGGCTCATATTTGAACGATTTTCAATCACAAAATTCTCAATGTAGCCCAGTTACGCCTGCGGTTTTATTGGATCGTCCAGGTAAACGTAGACTCCGAATCTAACCCAAATCAGAGCGTATAAACATAACACTTATTTCGTAACAGCCCCTAAGTTTCAAAAAACAGCCGGCCGTCAAACAGGAATATCGACACAAATCTCGGTTCCCACGCCTTTCTCACTGCGGACATCCAGCCTGCCACGCAGGGTTCGAACACGTTCGCCCATAGCCGTCAACCCCATACCACTGTCAAGAGATTTCCTGTTCATCACTTCATCGACATCAAAACCTTTGCCATTGTCGCGCATCCGTAATAACACATTACCTTCATTTTTTTCAATCTGAAAAAAAATATGATCAGCGCCGGAATGTTTACCGATATTATTTAAACTTTCCTGTACAATCCGGTAAATCATCCGTTGATCATTCTGGCTAAAAAGATGATTAATCTCAACAAGATCCAAAATCGTCCCGATTTGGTGCAGTTTGGAAAAATTGGAGATCAAATATTCCAGGGCCGCGTCAATACCAAGATCATCCAGGGCAACCGGATTCAAATCACGGGAAAGCCGCCTGACGTTTTCAATAATCTGGTTTATGCTTCCACGCAGTTCCTCACATTCCCCCAGAAGATCGGCTTCAGAGCCGCTCGTAGTCTTTCTTTCCAGACCACGCAACTGCAATTTCAAGGCAGCAAGGGACTGGCCGAGTTCATCATGCAGCTCCAGGGAAATCCGCCGCCGCTCATTATCCTGAATTGTAAGAAGATTCACGGAAAGTTGATGGAGAATCTCCTCTGACTCGCGCAGGGCCTCTTCCGCTTCTTTACGCACCTTATTTTCTTCCTGCAGCTGTTTATTTATGGTGGTCAACTCCAGGGTCCGGGTTTTCACCAGTTCCTCAAGATTATTCCGATGTTTTTCAAGCTCCTTTTCAGACTTTTTCCGCCGATAAAGATTAAACGACAAAATAATGACCACCGCCTCCAGAGCCAAGGCAATACAGAGCAGAGACCAGCCGACTTTCTTATTCCTCCAGGGACCTGATTCCACTTCTTTGCTCAAGATACCGTCAGGGGGCGGGGCAACATGTCGCGCCTCTTCGGCACGGCTCGATATAGGCCCCGCAAGACAAAAAACAAGCAGAAAAAAAATAAACAACCTTGAACATATTACAGACATGGGAAACGGGCTCAATTATGTTCCTTGGTTTTATGAAAAATTATATCCGGCCACTGTTCCTCGATAAAACGAACATGCCACTGCCCCGGTGCCAGATAAGTCAGCGAGCCTTCGGCGTCAACGGCCAGACTGGCCTGATTTGCGGCTTCAAATTTTTTGAGTCGTTTCTTATCTTCACAGTCGACCCAGCGGGCCGCCGCATAATCCACCGGCTCATAGATCGCATCAACCCAGTATTCATCCTTTAAGCGGGCCATGGTCACGTCAAACTGCAGAACCCCAACTGCTCCCAGAATATAGTCACTGCCAATGAGAGGTCTGAAAACCTGAACAGCTCCCTCCTCGGCCAGCTGCACCAGACCTTTCTGCAGCTGCTTTGCCTTGAGCGGATTTTTTAAAATCACCCGACGAAAATGTTCCGGCGCAAAATTGGGAATTCCGGAAAATTTCAATTCTTCTCCTGTGGTAAAGGTATCACCGATCTTTATGGTGCCGTGGTTATGCAGACCGATAATATCACCGGCATAAGCCTCTTCCACATGGGCCCGATCCTTGGCCATGAAAATTATGGCGTTAGCCAGGGTAATTTCCTTACCCAGACGATGATGAATGACCTTCATTCCCCGTTTGAACTTTCCTGAACAGATGCGGATAAAGGCGATCCGGTCACGATGGGCGGGATTCATGTTTGCCTGAATTTTAAAAGCAAACCCGGAAAATTGTTCCTCATAAGGTGAAACATCCCTGGTCACGGCCGAGCGCACCATCGGTCCCGGTGCCATTTCAACAAAACCGTTCAGGAGTTCCCTGACACCAAAATTATTAATGGCGCTGCCGAAAAATACCGGCGTCTGATTCCCTTTCAGATAATGATCCAGTTCAAAAGGATTGGCCGCGCCTTCAAGAAGTTCAATGTCATCCCGTAACGACTCCGCCTGCTCGCCCAGCAGTTCATCAAGTTGCGGATCAGCCAGGTCTGTAATAAACAGTCCTCCCTGCTCACTGGTCTCCTGCCCCGGAGTGAAAAGATGCAGCTCTTTGCGGTACAGATTATAGACACCCTTAAAAGTCTTGCCCATGCCGATGGGCCAGGTGAGGGGGGTACATTCCACCTGAAGTTTATCTTCAATATCCGCCAGAATATCCAGGGGATCAAGCCCTTCCCGATCCAGCTTGTTGATAAAGGTCAAAATTGGTGTATTGCGCATCCGGCAGACCTCCATCAATCTTTCAGTCTGCGGTTCCACTCCCTTGGCGCTGTCAATAACCATAAGCGCGCTGTCCACTGCAGTCAGCACCCGATAGGTATCTTCGGAAAAGTCCTGATGTCCCGGGGTATCCAGGAGATTAATCTCATAATCACGGTAATTAAACTTCATGACCGAAGTTGTGACGGAAATTCCGCGATCTTTTTCAATGGCCATCCAGTCGCTGGTGGCATGACGGGCGGCCTTCCGGGATTTGACGGCTCCGGCCAGCTTGATTGCCCCGCCATAAAGCAGCAGTTTTTCAGTCAGGGTGGTTTTACCGGCATCAGGATGACTGATAATGCCAAAGGTTCGCCGGCGATCGATTTCTTTTCTGTTAAATTTGTCCAACTCAAACCTCGTAATATGATATCTCAAAACAGGAAAGCCGGCTTATACAACAAAGCCGGCTTTCCAAAAACAGCAAAAGGATTGTAATTAAAAAAATCGGCAAAATGCTACTGCTGATTTTCCCTCCTGTCCCTTCTTTTTCGACGATCTTCTTTTGTTGAAATAGAAACAAAAATCCCTTCTCTATTACTTTTTCGACGATCTGCCCTGTTTTTCCGCCGATCCTTGAAAAACATCTTTTTTTCTACACGGATCAGGTCATCTTTCTTGTCAGGATCTTTTTTGACGAAAGGGGCTTTGCCAATGACAATGTCCATGATTCAAATTCCTAGTTAAATGTGAATATTTTAAGGAAAACTCATCAACCCTTCAACCTGTTATAAAGTTAACCCTTTTCATGCAGTCAATCAATACTTTTCGTGTAAGCGAGATCACAGGCACCGAAGGTAAGTGAACGAAGTGAGACTCCGATCTCCGGTGCCTGTGAATGCTTACTGAATAAAGAGTTACTTGAATGATTGGTGAGTTACCCCGTGATTAGTTACCTTTTCGTCACTAACCAGGCACGCGGTTCACAGGGAGAAGCAGGTTCAGGAATGTTTATGGGGCAATCCGCCCAAAGTATGCTGATGAAAATGCTGGTGGAGGATCGTTGATTCGCCATTACAGACTATTCTGCCGTTCTGGAGACCATAAATTCCAGAAGTTGTACGGCTCAGGAAATCGTATTCATGGGAAACAATAATATAACTGATATGCAGGTTGATCAGAATCTCACTGATACGTTCCCTGGTCAGCTCATCAAGACCGGTGGTTGGTTCGTCAAGCAGCAGCACTCTGGGCTGCATGGCCAGAACCGTGGCCAGAGAGACCAGTTTTTTTTCCCCGCCGGAAAGTTTGTAGGTGATCCGGTCTTCAAAACCGGCCAGATTCAAATCAGCCAAGGTCTGCCTGGCAATGGCCAATGCCTTTTCCGGCGAATTTCCTAGATTCAAAGGACCAAAGGCGACGTCTTCAATCACGGTGGGACTGAAAAGCTGATCATCAGCCTGCTGGAAAAGAAATCCAACCTGACGCCGTACGTCACTGAAATCCTTTTCTTTTTTCACTTCCCGGCCAAAGACCCGAATCGTGCCGGACCGAGGTTTCACAAGTCCCATGATAAGATGCAGAAGAGTTGTCTTGCCGGTGCCGTTCGCACCGATCAGACCGACATTCTCCCCCTCCATCAGCTTGAAATCAAGACCGGCAAACAAGCCCTTGTGGCCAGGCGGTGAATAATGGATATCAGTTAATTCTATTAAAGGGATTTCAGACATATTTTTTCAAAAAATACCTTAAGGTGTCGTCCGACAAGTTATTATCTCAACTTTCCGACTTGGCATAACCCGTTGTTGTTTCGCGATTATTATAGC
>JAOZOY010000062.1 GCA_029933005.1 Deltaproteobacteria bacterium | reverse complement strand
TCATATGTGAGTAAGGCGAATCGGACGAAATTTGGGTGCTAGCCGAATATTTACATTCGGAAGAACAATCTGTATGAAGCTGCAAATCATTAATGCGTTTCAATACCCTTTTACCCTTTTGCCCCTCTGAACCTTATTGAACAATGAAAGATCATTATAAAAATAAAGATTTTAGTCTGTTATACGCCTTTGGTCGGCCGTTTGCCCCGTTTTACAGTTTTGCCATGGGTATGCGAGCCGCTTTGTACCGGAAAGAGGTGTTTTCGGTTCATCGTTTAGATGTGCCGGTTGTCAGTGTTGGCAACTTGACCATGGGAGGTACCGGAAAAACGCCCATGGTGATTTATCTTGCCCGGCTTTTGTCTGAAAAATACAAGGTGGCTGTTATCAGTCGTGGATATGGCGGTCGAGCCCGGAAAAAGGTCAATGTGATTTCCAACGGGCGAAGCATTCTTCTTGAGCCTCCCCTGGCTGCTGACGAAGCGAGCCTTGTGGCTCGCAGTTTGAAAAATGTTTCGGTGCTCACTGGTTCCAGAAGGGCGGATGTGGGCAGATATGCAGTTGACCAGCTTGGCGCCGATTTAGTTGTTCTTGATGATGCTTTTCAGCATATGGCCCTGCACAGGGATGTCAACATCGTCCTTTTCAAGGCTTCAACCTTTCTTGGCAATAACCGCGTGTTTCCTGGTGGTGATATGAGGGAACCCCTTTCCGCCCTGAACCGTGCCGATGCCTTTGTCGTCACCTGTGTTGATGAGCAAAACTGCAAACAGGTTGATGCCTATAAAGCGGCCCTGAATAAGAAATTTCCAGATATTCCTGTTTTCTTGGGGAAATATCGTCCTCTTTGTTTCGTAAAGCCGGACGGTAAAGAAATTGATCTTGATCAGGATATTGTTTTTTTCGGGTTTTGCGGCCTGGCTCACCCTGATTCATTTAAGCAGACTTTGGCTGACCAGGGTTTTCGACTGGCAGGATTTAAGGCCTTTAAGGATCATCAGCATTATTCAAGGCGCAAGATTAATTCTCTAGTGAAAAAAGCGGTTGCCGCCGGTGGAAATGCACTGATTACAACGGAAAAGGATTTTGTGAAAATGAAAATCATGACAGGAGGGTTTCCTGTTCTGGCATTGAAGATGGAAGTCAGGATGAGGGAGGATTTTGATCAATTTATCCTGGACAAGATCAGCTCAGCTAACTGATTTTTTAAGAAAAAAGGACGCAGTGTGACTTTTTTACCACATTGTTTTCTTTGTTTAACTTGTTACTGTTATAGCTTAGGTTTTTATTTTATTTTATTGTTTATTCGTTATTTTTCATTACTTATAATAAAAAATATTAAGATGTGGTTCGTTTTTTGCATTTTATTAGTTTAATAACTGTTGTCACAATTTTGAAGACAAAAAATACACCTTTGCCGGTGTTGATGATAAGGAAATAATTTTTATGGAAACATGTCAATATACAATTAAGAACAAAGTAAGCTTTGCCGGGGTAGGGCTTCATTCCGGTAAACGGGTAAAGCTTGCCATTAAGCCCGCAAAGTTGAACAGCGGCATTTGTTTTGTCCGTTCCGATCTTGATTGCAAGGTTACGATCCCCGCCTCCATGGACCGAATTGTTGATACTTTTCTGGCCACGACGATTTCAAATGAAAATAATGTTCGCATTTCGACCACGGAGCATCTTATGGCGGCTCTGTATGGTCTTGGTATTGATAATGCTGTCATTGAACTCGACAGTGACGAAGTGCCTATTATGGATGGAAGCGCGGGGCCCTTTGTGCGCATGTTGAGTAAAGTTGAACGTCGGCGGCAGAAGGCCGGGAAAAGAGTGATCAAAATCACCAAAGAAATTTCCTGTAAGAACGGTGACAAGGAAATTCGCATTTTGCCCCATGACGGTTTGAAATTAACCTGTGAGATTGATTTTGATCACTCTCTTATTCAGAACCAGTCGTATACAATTGAAGTTTCACCGGAAAAATTCATCAAGGAGATTGCCTCGGCCAGGACATTTGGTTTTCTGGATGAGGTTGAAAAACTGCGGGCAAATGGTCTGGCACTCGGCGGATCCTTGGAGAATGCCATTGTTGTTGACAGTAACGGTGTTTTAAATGCCGGAGGGCTTCGTTTTGCCGATGAATTTGTTCGCCATAAGGTCCTTGATCTGATTGGCGATCTGGCTCTGCTTGGTTGTCCTCTTCAGGGGCACGTTATTGCAAGTAAATCCGGCCACACCCAGCATTTTGAATTAATGAAAGAGATTGCGGCGCGCCCGGATTGCTGGGAGTTTGTTACATTAGAGAAAAATGAACAGAAAGACGTTCTGAAACGTGTGGTGAAGTCAACAAAGGTAACCGGTAACAAAATTGTACCGTTTTTGATGCCGACCCGAAATCGACTGAACGGAGCAGTTCCCTGTTCAGCTTGATTTTTTTCAGTCAAACAGTTACATAAAAAACCCACTGAATATATTGTTCAGTGGGTTTTTTATTTTGGGATGAGTACAAATGCAGATTGCTTGTGCTCTTGCCGCCAATCGCCCGCAGGGCGGGGGCTCCTACGGCAGATCTATCCCGTTCTTAATGTTGTTTGTCGTTAGCTTGATGACGATGTAAAATTGCTAGATTATTGAAAGTTAATTATAAATAGAGGTCTTAATAAGAATGCAAGAAAAAATAGGTTTTATCGGTGGCGGCCGGATGGCGGAAGCCTTGATAAAAGGGATGATTCAGGCTGGCCTGACCGGAGGGAAACAGCTTTATGTGGTTGATCCTGACAAAAAAAGGCGTGAATTTCTCCATGATTCTTACGGGGTCAATGTTTTTGAAAAGAGTGATCCTGTTCTGGCCGCGCAAATAATCATACTGGCAGTGAAGCCCCAGATCATGGCTCGGGTGCTGGATGAGATCGGAGAAAATGTGACGGGGAATCATCTGCTTATTTCAATCGCCGCAGGAATTCCGCTTTTATTTATTGAATCCGCTCTTTCCGGCAGTGGTTGCCGGGTCATTCGGGTTATGCCGAATACTCCGGCATTGGTTCTGGCCGGCGCTTCCGCGTTAAGTCCGGGAAAGAAGGCAACCGGGCAGGATCTGGATCAGGCCGCAAAGATTTTTGATGCCGTAGGTAAAACCGTAGTGATGGCCGAATCCTTCTTGGATGCCGTAACCGGCTTAAGCGGCAGTGGCCCGGCATATGTATTTTCCTTTATCGAAGCCATGATAGATGCAGGGGTCAAGGTGGGCCTGCCGAGAAATGATGCGGAAACGCTTGTTCTGCAGACGATTTACGGGTCGGTGAAGCTGGCCATGGAATCCGGGGAACATCCTGCCGTGTTGCGGGCCATGGTGACTTCACCGGGCGGCACAACAATTGCCGGCCTGCACAAGCTGGAAAAAGGTGGGTTTCAAGGTATGATTATGGATGCGGTTGAAGCTGCAACCAAACGTTCACGTAAACTTGGCAAGTTAAGCTGAGGTGCACTCAGTAATAACTTCACATTTACACCTCAATTCTGCGAATTTATTTCTGAGTGAAACTTAAGGGCTTGCGCAAAAAGAACTGGAATGCTGATTAAACACGTTGGCATAATAAAAAAAAGTGGACTGGAAGAGGCTGGACGGCTGGGCGTTGAGCTTGCGAACTGGTTTGCCGAAAGATCCGTCACCACTGTTTTTGATTCGATCAGTGAAGAAATGGATCTGGTTGTGATCCTCGGCGGAGACGGAACCTTGCTGCATGTGGCTGAGCAGGCAGCCTGCTATCAGATACCTGTTGTCGGCATCAATCTCGGCAGTCTGGGGTTTCTGACCGAGGTGGCCATCAAGGAACGTTATATTATTCTGGAAACACTCCTCCGTGGTAGTGCCGCGATCGAAGACAGGATGATGCTGAAAGCCCGTATTCATTCTGACGGGAAGAAATCAGATTGGAGATTTGCCTTAAATGATGTTGTCGTAAGTCGAGGAATCCTGGAAAGGTTAGTTCGGCTTGTCACCTGGGCCGACCGGGAATATATCACGACTTATAAGGCTGACGGTCTTATTTTTTCAACACCGACAGGTTCTACGGCCTATAATCTGTCCTCCGGCGGACCCATTGTTCATCCTGGGCTTGCAGTTATTCTCGTCACCCCGATTTGCCCTTTCATGCTCGAGAGCAGGCCGCTTCTGTTGCCGGCTGATTGCCGGTTGATAACAAAGAGCATTGAAGCGAGGCAAGAGGTCAGCGTGATTATCGACGGCCAGCCTGTCTGGATGATGAAAAATGGTGACGAGCTTGAGGTTGTAGCCGCCGGTAAACCGCTAAAGCTTATTTGCTCTTCCCGGGAAGGATATTTTGATATCCTGCGCAATAAGTTAAACTGGGGCGGTATCGCGCTCGAGGAGAAGAAAAGCTAAACTTGCTCTTTTTCAAGGACTGTTTTGTTCTCGAATTTTTTCTTCTCGTCCTTCATTGCTTGTCGACCTGCATCAATGGCCGCATTCAGAGTCTGTTTTTTCTCTTCGAGATACTCCTTGCCCTCGTTGACCATTTCCGTTCCCCGGTGGATAAGATTTTTACCCCTGCCGATCATATCGTGGCCCCGGTCTGCCGCGTCGTGAGTTCGTTCTCTGAGATGGTCCGGAATATCAGAAACTTTATTTTTAAATTCATGGCCGTAATCAGCAAGCATTTCCCTGGTTTCCTCGCCGGTTTTTGGGGTAATGAGCAGAGCGATTCCTGCTCCGATTACTGTTCCGGTCAAAAAAGATAATATGGCAACTCCTGTATTGCAACTGTCGTCTCTACTCATCAAAATATCTCCTTTCTTTTTTTTCTGTTTTGATAAAAAAACTGCTGAATGCCTTGATGCCGGCACTGATGCCGCCAACTTGGCTGATGATCGGCGTTACCGTCTCCTGCAGCAGATCAACCGTATTCAGTAGAGACCGGCTTGCATCCTGGGTTGTGTCAAGAATGGTCCCAGTCCTGTCAATTTTGTCACGGATGGAAATGGAAAGATTTTGAAGTTCCGTGGATGTCTCAGTGATATTGTCTAACACGGGTTGCAGATTTGTGTTGAGTTGATCCGTGAATGTTTCAGCTTTTTTCGCCGTACGTTTGATCTGAATCAATGTCGGGATTAGAACACTGATAAGAGCAATCAAACAGACTGCCGTGATAATGATGAGATAATCTGCCGATTCCACAAGAAGCTCCTTGGCACAAGAGAATGGATGCAGTCGCAGGCAAGTTGAAAAATAACCATAACAACTTTAGTGCCTTACTTCTGAAAGGTTATTATAAAAAACAGGTAAGCGAAGACTCCGAGAAACTGGAAACCGTTTTTGAAATAAGGATTCTAGGGTCTCGCTTTGCTCGCTATCTGCCTCTACGGCAAGGCACTTACATCCACTGAACGAGTATTAATAAATCCGATTTTTCTTCCACTTTAGTGGGTTAGTGGGTTGAGAGCAAGCGGTAGATTATTTTTTTTTCTTGAGGCCGAATTTTTTCATTTTATATTGCAGTAAACTTTTGGTAATGCCCAGGAGTTTTGCCGCCCTGGTCTGGACATTGGACGTTTTTTCCAAGGCCTCTTTCAGCATTTTTTCTTCGATTGCATCCAGCATGTCGGGCAGACGGGTATTGGCGGGAACCATTCTATTAATATCAATATTGAGAGGTTGCACCGGTGTCTGGAGGTCATTGCCCGTGTCCGGCTGCACATCAGATATTTCAATGCAATCATCTATACAGAGAATGCTGGCCCGCTCTATAACGTTTTCCAGTTCACGGATGTTTCCCTCCCAGGGCAGAGTGGTGAGAAAGCGAAGAGCATCAGCTGTGATTTCAAGGGTGGGCTTGTTAAGTTGTTCAGCATCTTTTTTGATAAAATGATTCACCAGCAGAGGGATGTCGTCTGATCGTTCCCGCAAGGGGGGAAGATGAAGATGGAGTACGTTCAACCGGTAAAAAAGGTCTTCCCTGAAATTTCCTTTGCCTACCTCTTCTTTTAAGTCCTTGTTGGTTGCCGTGAGAATTCGGACATCAACACGCAGTTCCCGTGAGCCTCCGACCCGTTCAAAAACCTGTTCCTGGAGGATTCGCAGCAGTTTTGCCTGGAGGGAGAGAGCCATGTCTCCAATTTCATCAAGAAAAAGGGTGCCGCCGTCGGCAAGTTCAAAACGTCCCTTGCGCAGAGAGATTGCACCAGTGAAAGCACCCTTTTCATGGCCGAACAGTTCGCTTTCCAGCAGCGCTTCGGGCAGGGCTGCGCAGTTTATTGAGATGAAAGGTTTTTTTTGCCTGGGACTATGGTAGTGAATAGCCCGAGCTACTAACTCCTTACCTGTACCGGATTCGCCGGTGACCAGCACTGAGGTCGGCGTCGGGGCCACTTTTTCTATCATACTGTAGAGTTGCAGCATCTTTTTATTTTTGCCGATCATGTTGGCAAAACCGAAACGGGTCTGAACCTCATTGCGGAGACGTTTATTTTCTTTGGCCAGCAGATAATGTTCAATGGCTTTTTTTATACTGACAACAAGCTCATCATTTTCAAAAGGCTTGGTCAGGTAATTAAAGGCCCCGGCCTGCATGGCTTTGACAGCTTTTTCAACCTCGCCATAAGCTGTTATCATGATAATCGGCAGGTCTTTATTATGGGATTTAACAGCCTTGATCAATTCAAGGCCATCCATGACAGGCATCTGCATGTCCGTGATCACAAGATCCAGGTCCGTGTTCAGGACAATATCAAAGGCTTTCTTGCCGTTTTGGGCGCTGAAGACTTCAAAGCCTTCATCTTTTAGCAGTTCGGAGAGGACGATGAGGTAATTCGGTTCATCATCTACGACCAGAATGGTATTCATATTACAGGACTCTTTGTTTGGTTTCTGGTAAGCGCTTGCAGGACAGATGTTTTCGTAAAGTTGCAATCCCGGCTGAACAGTTATCTGAATTTTAAGCCTTTAAACCCTAATCCTTCTGAACAGCCGGGAAATGCGCCTTCAATTTTTCCACAATTTCATCAGAAACACTTTGACCCTGAATCATACAGCCCAATCGTGACCAAGGGTGGAACAATCCATGAAAATCGCTTCCTCCGGATGCAAGGAGACCATGCTCGCTACAGAGTTTTTCCAATTTTAACCGAAATTGGGAAGAGTGAGAAGGATAATAAATCTCTATGCCGGCGAGACCCGCAGTCTGTAATTTCAGGACCATTTGGACTAAAGATTGAAAAGGCACATTAATGATAATAGGATGAGCCAGTACAGCAATGCCTTTTGCCATGTTGATCATCTTAATGGCCTGATCTGCGGGTAAAGATTTACGCGGAGTATAGGCACTTCCTTTTTTGCCGAGATACCGGTCAAAAGCTTGATCGGTTGACGAGACAAATCTTTTTTTTACCAGCAATCGGGCAATATGTGGTCGGCCGGTCTGACCTGATTTTGAGATCAGATCCAATTCATCCAGGGATATTTCAAGACCAAGATCCTGCAATCTAGCGATAATTTTATCGTTTCTGTCTTTTCTGGCTTTCTGTATGTCTTTGAGATTTTCGAAAAGGAGAGGATCTGTGTGATCAATGCCATAGCCAAGAATATGTACCGGATGAGAATCAAAGCTGGCACTTAGTTCAATGCCTGTCAAAACCTCAATGTTGTGTTTTTTCCCATGGACCAGGGCTTCGGCAATGCCCTCGGTCGTGTCATGGTCTGTCAGAGCGATAGTACGCAGGCCATATTTTCGGGCCAGCTGGATGATTTCCGCAGGAGTCAGGGTTCCGTCGGAATACGTTGAATGAATATGAAGATCAAAGGACATTGTTCATGTATGGAAAAGGTGAAATTTATGACGATTGTAATTTTTCAGCACTGAAGGATTAAGGATTGAAGATTGATAAGCTGGAAGTGGTTGATTGGCATTTCAGTCTTCAGTTTTTTACCTGATCAGCTGATTTGTTTATATGAAAGTCTCTCACAGAGGCACAGAGTTTTTCTCTGCGTCTTTGCGAGAGACTGACTTTCATTTCTCGATGTCTTATTTTATTCGCTTATCGGTTGTGCCGGTTCGCCGGGATGACCGTTATTACGATTATGATTATACCATGAGAAAGGATTTGGGTAATTTTTTTTAATACGAAACTTGTTTGTGTGATATTATATGAAAGGCATGAAGAAAAGGTCAAGCTACGTGAAAGGGCGGAATTAAGGGTAGCTTGTAGTCCTGCTTGAACAGTTACTTTTTTTCAATATTTCGAAGTTTGAATTTTAGATTTGAATTTATACATTTTGGAGGCGTTTAATGGCTCAGATTGATGCCTTTTTTAAGCTGATGAATGAACAGGGTGCATCCGATCTCCATATGGTGTCCGGCCAGCAGCCGATTCTGCGGATTAACGGCGACATGGAGAGGGTTAAGTATAAGGAGTTGGAAAACGATACTCTCAAGGCCATGCTTTATGAGATCGTTTCCGAGGACAAAACCAAACATTTCGAAGAAACCGGCGATGTTGATTTTGGTTATGAGATACCAGGGTTGGCCCGCTATCGTGGAAATCTATTTCAACAAAAATATGGTATCGGCTCTGTTTTCCGAGAAATTCCCAGTGACATTCTGACCTGTGAGCAATTGCAGCTGCCTACAATTATAAAAAAACTGGCCAGTCTTCCCAAGGGCATGGTCCTTGTGACCGGCCCCACCGGCAGTGGTAAATCGACAACCCTGGCCGCCATTGTCGATGAAGCGAATAAGACCAGAGCCGACCACATTTTGACCATTGAAGATCCTATCGAGTTTGTCCATAAAAGCCAGAAGGCCATTGTCAATCATCGCGAGGTCGGTCTGCATACCCAGAGTTTTTCCAATGCGCTGCGCGGCGCCCTGCGCGAGGACCCGGATATCATTCTCGTGGGCGAGATGCGTGATCTTGAAACCATTTCCCTGGCCATGGAAGCGGCCATGACCGGGCATCTTGTCTTTGGAACCCTGCATACCTTGAATGCCGCTAAAACAGTGGACAGAATTATTGAGATTTTCCCCACCAGTCAGCAGGCTCAGGTCCGGTCGACACTGGCTGACGCCCTGAAAGCCGTTGTTTCCCAGACTCTTTTTAAAAGGATTGACGTAAAAGGCCGTTGCGCCGCCCTGGAAATTCTTATCTGCACCCCGGCTGTGCGCAACCTGATCCGTGAAGCAAAGACCTATCAGATTCCTTCCGCCATGCAGACCGGTAAGAAATTCGGTATGCAAACCCTTGACGATGCCATTTTAGAACATCTTCAAAACAATAAGATTTCGGCTGAAGATGCCTATACAAATTGCATTGAAAAAAGCAAATTCGTCCAATTTCTCAAAAAGCCGCCTTCTGATTTTACTGATATTTGATGACCCATGAAAAGTTTTTTTTACCACAGAGCACACAGAGAGCGCAGAGGTTTTTTTGTTACAAATAGTTGTCTCTGTGAGCTCTGTGTGCGCTGTGTTTAATTTTTAGTGTTTACGAAATCATCAGACATTGGGTATTTAATTTGACCAGCATCGGTCAAAGTCCCTGAATATCATCCTCTCCCATTTTTTGCCGTTGACACGGTATGAGACAGTGCCGTCTTGCGCGGTTATCAATATCGTATAGCCGTTTTCCTTATATCGGTTAAGTGACTGCTGCGCCGGAAATAGATCAGGCTTAAAAGAACCGGCGGAAATAATAACTTCCTCCGGCTGAACATTATGCAGAAATTCCTGGCTGCTTGACGATCTGCTGCCGTGATGCGGGGCCAGCAGGATGTCCGCGGCAAGGTTGCGGTTGTTGGCCGTGATGATTTTTTCAGCCGGTTCCTCAATATCTCCGGGAAATAAAAAAGAAAGAGATGGCGTCGTTAGTTTGAGGACCAGACTTTTGTCATTGCCGGAAAGATTTTTTTCCCGTTCGGCGAGATGGAGGCCCGCTATATTTGTTAAAACAGCTTCCGCTGTCCGGCGGATAATCGTGTCCGGCCGGGGAATTTTTACAGTAAGGGACTGTTCTTTCGCCTGCCGGATAAGGTTGTTGTAAAATTCACCTCCCGGCTGTCCGTTTATCCAGACATTTCCCGGTTTAAATTGAGTCAAGATAAAAGGCAACCCGTTACAGTGATCCATGTCCGGATGGCTGATGACAACATCATTAATGCGGCGGATTCTTTTTTTCCAGAGATAAGGGGCGATGACAGCCTCACCGACATTAAATTTTTCAGACCGCGTTCCGCCGCCGTCAAGCAAGACAACATGGCCATGGGGAAATTCAATCAATGTGGCGTTTCCCTGGCCGATATCAAGGAAGGTCACAGTTGTGACCTCGGACATTTTTCTTGCTGTTTTGATGGCAAGGGGGAAGGCAATAAGAGTTACAAGCGCTACCGGTGCAATGAGTTTCAGCGGTGGAAATTTTTTTTGATACAATAAACCTGCCAGGACAAGATAAAAACAGATTACCTCAAACCAGGTCGGCGTGGAGAACCAGAGGCAGCAGAAGGGGATTTCGGCAAGCCAGCCGGTTATCTTGTCCGCGGAAACAAGACCCCAGGCACCGATATGGAACAGGCCGGCCGCGATTTCAGGTGATATGAAAATAAAGCATGAACCGAGCAAACCTATTCCCAGTGACCATATACAGAGAAACGGTTCAATAAGGAGGGTGGAGAGAGGACTGATCGGCGAGAAACGGTTGAAGTAAAAGAGCAGAAGTGGGCTCGTTGCAACCATGGCGGCAAGGGAGGCCAGAAGGCCGGCGCTGAGCCAGTTTTTAAGTTTTTCACCAAGAGAGTTTTGCGGTCCTGCCTGCTGGAATTTTTTTCGAATCAACGGGATAAGGGTACAGATTCCGATCACCGCGGCAAAGGAGAGCTGGAAGGATACAGTGAAAAGGGATGCCGGATTGAAAATCAGAATGAGCAGGGCGGCAAGAGCGATATTTGTCGGCACATGCCATTGCCTGTCCAGAAGAATGGCCGCAATGAAAACAGATGTCATGATCAGAGAACGGACCACAGGCGTGTGGAAACCAGCGATAAGTGCATAAAGAACAAGAGGTGGAAGGGCGAGGAACAGGGAAATTTTCCAGGCCGGCATATGAAGCAGAATCCAAGTTGAACGTTTCAGAAGCCAGTGGAGAAATGTTGTCACAAATAAAGCCAGCAGACCCATATGAAGCCCGGAGATAGCTAACAGGTGGATTGATCCGGTTTTTTTAAAATTTTCTGAAAGTTCAGGTGGTACACCGGATCGGTCTCCGGTTAGAATGGCACGATAAAGACTGCTTTGCCGGTCTGGTAGCGTCCGTTCGAGAAATCGATTGATTGTATGACGAATTCGTTCCGGCCCGTACCGGAGGCGGTGGACAAGAGTTGGTTCGGAGAGAGATTCGATCTTCAGGATATGAGCCGGGCTGCGAATCCAGCCGGTCAGGTGAATCGACTGGTTGGCAAGATAATCACGGTAATTAAAACTTGCTGGTGTAGCGTAATTTCTCGGGCGGGATAAAACCCCCCTGGCCGAGAAACGGTCACCGGGCCACAGGTCTTCCGGCGGCAGGCCGGGCAAACGTAAAAGGACTTTTCCCGTTGCCGTGGTTCTCTTCGTTGGTGTCACCATGGCTTCCACGGCCATGATCAAACTTGTTTTTTTGGGGCCAATGGCCGGGCTTTCCTGTAAAACACCGATCAGGGTTACTTCCTGACGTTCGTTGATCAAATTATAGATATGGTCAGGTTTTTCAGGTAGATTTTGGACTTTTTCTCCGTGCAGGAAGCCGATGATGAAAAAGAAGGGCAGAATAAGGATACGATATCTGGGAGAACGAAAAAAGAGCGACAGAAATATAATGGCAGCAAGCAGAAGGAGAAGAACCGGAAGGAGAGTTTTCGGGAAGAGCTCGGTTGCGGTCCAGGCGATTCCGGCGGCAAATGAAAGAGTGGATGGAATAAGGGATCTGGAATAGATCTTTTGTTCTCCACGGGTTCAGAAACTTTTTAAAAAATGGTATTGCGGAATCTGTTAATCAAGAAAAAATTTCAGCTTTTCCCGCCGGCTTGAATGGCGTAATCTGTTCAATGCTTTTTTCTCGATTTGACGGATACGTTCTCTTGAGACATTAAAACGTTTGCCGATTTCCTCAAGAGTGTATTCCGCATCTTCACCGATTCCGAAACGCAGACGGATTATTTTTTCCTCTCTGGCACTTAAGGTGGCAAGGATACCGGTTACACGTTCGGATAATTCACTGCATTTCACTGCCTCATAGGGGGAGACGGATTCTCTGTTTTCAAGAAAGTCACCAAGAGTGCTGTCATCGTCACCTACAGGCGTCTCCAGAGAAATAGGCTCCCTGGAAGCTTCAAGAATAGCGAGAATTTTATCCATGGACAGGCCGGTTTTCTCGGAAATCTCGATGGGTGTCGGTTCCCGTCCAAGCTCTTTCAGCAAAGAGTAAAAAGCCTTGAAAAACTGACTTCTCAATTCGAGGAAATGGACAGGCAGCCGAATGGTTCTTGTTTTATCCAGAATGGCCCTGGTGATGGCCTGTCGAATCCACCAGCTGGCATAGGTGCTGAATTTGTTGCCTTTTTTGTAATCGAAGCGAAAAACAGCTCGCATCAGACCAAGATTTCCCTCTTGGATTAAATCAGCCAGAGTCAGGCCTTGATGCATGTAACGTTTGGCAATACTGACTACCAGACGCAGGTTAGCCTTGATCATGGCATCCTTGGCGGTTTCAATGGAGCGAGTGTATAATCCGATGCGGTGATGGTCCTGTTGTAACTCGGTTAGATCCTGATGTTTGAGCCAGGCACTTCTGACTGCCCGTCTCATAAAATTGAGGTGCTGTTTTTTCGGTTTTAATGTCGGATCTCTTTTTTCCCACAGGTCGAGACGTTCAACAAGATCCTTGATTTCTTCAACCCCGGTCTGGTTAGATCTGATGGTCAGGATAATGGCATCAAATCCTTCGCGAATCGCCTTGCTGTATTTTTCTTCCTCTGCCGGTGTCAGAAGAAAAAAACGGCCCATTTCCCGTAGGTAGGTGGTAGTTGTTTCTTCTACCTCGTGGGGTTCTTCCTTGACCGCAGCCTTATCAAGTTTTGCGGCATCCTTGCATTCCCATGTTTTACCGTCAACTGTTTTTTTCTTGCCGTTTTTCTGGTCTTCGGTGATTATTTCTATATTATGGCCATCGAGGAAATCGAAAATTTCGTCAATGTTACTGGCACTTTCGTCAATCGGGAGCAAGTGATTAAGGAAATCAATGGTGATATAACCTTGATCCTTCCCGGCTTCGAGCAATCTGGCTTTAATGTCCGCAGACACAGGATGATTCTCCTTAGAATTGTCGATTTTCAGTATTTTGAAGATTGATCTGCGTTGCTATTCATTCATTAACGCAAACTACGTCTTTTATCATTAATAAGTGTTAAAGGCAAGGGTATTTTGTGAGAGACAGGAAGAAAAAGATCTTTTTTAACACGGGATTCTTTTTTCGATTATGGGTTAAATGCTTTATGGTACATTCTGAAAATTTGATTACATTGTAATTGGTGCTTAAAAAAATCTATTGTGAGTTTCATGAATTGGAGAGAATTATGACCTTTAGACGATATTGTGGAATTTTGATGCATATTACATCTCTGCCCGGTAGATTCGGTATTGGCGACTTGGGACCGGCTGCCTATCATTTTGTCGATTTTCTGAAAGAATCCGGCCAGAGCAGCTGGCAGTTTTTGCCCACTGGCCCGGTTTGCCGGGCTTTTGATTATTCTCCCTACATGAGCCTGTCGGCCTTTGCCGGTAATCCTCTGCTGATCAGTCCGGAGAAGCTTGTGGAAGCAGGTTTTCTGTCTGCTGGAGAAATAGAAAATTGTCCTGATTTCTCTGAATATAGAGTCAGCTTTAACGATGTTGTTCCATTTAGAGAAAAGATTTTTCGATCCGCTTTTGATAAATTTGTCACCATGGGCCATTCGGAAACTTTTGAACAGTTTTGCCGGAAAGAGCCCTGGCTGGAAGACTATGCTCTTTTTATGAGCCTGAGAGAAGAAAATAATCATAAGTCATGGTGTCAATGGCCGTCTGCAGTCGCCTCCCGGAATGAAAAGTTATTGACGGCTTGTCGTAAGCGTCTGTCTGAGGAGATTCTTTATCATAAATTTGTCCAGTATCTTTTTTTTGAACAATGGTCGCAGTTACGTCAATACTGCAGTGAAAACGGAATTAAATTGATTGGCGATATCCCGATTTATGTTGGGCTGGACAGCGCTGATGTCTGGTCCCACCAGGATTGTTTTGAACTTGACAAAAAGACTTTGCAGCCGACCCGCGTGGCAGGAGTGCCGCCCGATTATTTCAGTAAGACAGGACAGCGCTGGGGGAACCCTCTTTATCGCTGGCGTAAGGGGGAAGGGATAAATCGGTCTCTTTACGAGTGGTGGCGTCAGCGGTTTGATAAAATCGGCTCCATGGTTGATGTGGTGCGTATCGATCATTTTCGTGGTTTTGAGTCCTATTGGGAAATTCCAGCCGAGGAGAAAACAGCCGTGAAAGGGGTCTGGAAAAAAGGGCCGGGGAAATTCTTTTTTGAGCAGATGACAGACAGTATTGGTGGTTTATCCATTATTGCCGAGGATTTGGGTATTATCACGCCGGAGGTTGAAGAGTTACGGGATAGTTGTGGTTTTCCAGGGATGAAAATTCTTCAGTTCGCCTTTGATTCCGGGGCTGATAACAGCTATCTGCCCCATAATTTTACCACACCAAATTGTGTAATTTATTCCGGCACCCACGACAATGATACGACCTTGGGCTGGTATTTTGATTCCGGGGTTTCCCAGGCCGGCAAGGACAGGGCTGTTCGTTACACTAACTCCAACGGAGACCGTATCCATTGGGATTTCCTGCGTTTGGCCTATGGTTCGGTTGCGGAGTTGGCCGTGATCCCCATGCAGGATGTGCTTGGTTTTGGCAATGACTGCCGAATGAACCTGCCGAGTTCAAAAAATGAAAATTGGCGTTGGCGTTGTGCATCCCGTTTTTTTACTGTTGACATCAGTCAGGCATTGCTGGACGAAGTTTTGTTTTATAATCGTCATCCCGTTGAAGAAACCCGGGAAACAGTTCCGGAAGAGGATGTTGCTTTGTGGGAATAATTTTTTAAGGAATTTTGATAATGAATGTTCTGCTGTTTAATGGTTCACCAAGAAAAAGAGGCAACACCGAAATCTTGTTGAATGCCGTGGCCGAAGGAGTCAGGCAGGCCGGCGGCAGCGTTGAGGTGATTCGTTTATGTGATTTGGAAATTAATCCCTGTATCAGCTGTGGCAGCTGCAATAAAACCGGGAAATGTGTCCAGAAAGATGACATGATGGCTCTGTATGACAAGATTGACGCAGCTCGGCGCATGGTCATCGGTTCACCGATTTATTTTTACGGGGTTACGGCCCAGGCCAAGGCCTTTATCGACCGGACCCAGGCTCTGTGGTGCAGAAAGTATCTGCTGAAGGAAAAAGGAGGATGGCCGGCAGGGGCCGACCGTAAGGGTTTTTTTGTCTCGGTTGCCGCGACAAAGGGAAGCAAGATATTTGAAGGAGCGGTTCTCACCGCAAAATATACCTATGATGCCGTTGACATGGATTATGGCGGTGAACTTCTTGTCAAGGGCGTAGATAAACGAGGAGAAATGTCCCAGGCGCTTGATGACCTGCAAAAAGCCGAGGCTTTTGGCCGCAGACTTCTCGGTTAATCAAGGTTTATTTTAATCACATGGAACTAACTAAATCTTGACAAATAACCTTTGATCATTTAAAAATGTTTGCCACACCGCAGGCCCCATCGTCTAGCGGTTAGGACGTCGGCCTCTCACGCCGAAAGCAGGGGTTCGATTCCCCTTGGGGTCACCA
>JAOZOY010000127.1 GCA_029933005.1 Deltaproteobacteria bacterium | reverse complement strand
GCAACAGGCTTTTTTTCGTCAAAACACGATTAACCGAGGATGGCTTTCAGGTCTTCCTCTGGAGTTGCGGCAATGGGTTTCAAGTCAAAGTTCTGGACCAGAACGTCCAGTACCGCCGGCGTGATAAAGGCGGGCAGGCTCGGTCCAAGCCTGATGTCTTTTATTCCCAGGAAGAGCAGGGTCAAAAGGATTGCCACGGCCTTCTGCTCATACCAGGAGATAATCATGGACAGCGGCAGATCATTGACGCCGCAATCAAAGGCTTTGGCCAGGGCCACGGCGATCTGGATGGCGGAGTAGGCATCGTTGCACTGTCCCACATCCAGCAGTCGTGGAATACCGCCGATATCCCCCAGTTGTTTATCAAAAAAGCGAAATTTGCCGCAGGCAAGGGTCAGGACCACGCAGTCTTGCGGTACTTGCTCAACAAATTTGGTAAAGTAGTCACGGCCCGGCTTGGCACCATCGCAGCCGCCAACCAGGAAGAAGTGACGGATATCCTTATTCTTGACCGCTTCGATGATCTTGTCGGCCACGCCCAGTACGGCGTTATGACCAAAACCAACCATGACCGAACCGTTGTCAACATCATCGGTAAAACCCTCCATTTCCAGGGCCTTATCAATAACCACGCTGAAATCCTTTTCAACCAGATGGGTGCAGTCGGGCCAGCCCACAAGACCGGTGGTAAACACACGGTCCTTGTAGGAATCTTTTGGTTTCTGGATGCAGTTGGTGGTGAAGAGGACAGGCCCGGGGAAGTTGGGAAACTCTTTATGCTGATTTTGCCAGGCCGTGCCGAAATGACCATAGAAATGATCATATTTTTTCAGTTCCGGATACCCGTGGCAGGGCAGCATTTCACCGTGGGTGTAAATATCGATTCCCTTGTCCCTGGTCTGCTCAAGCAGCAGTTCCAGATCACGAAGATCATGACCGGTGATCAGGATGGCCTTGTTTTTGCGGTGACCCAGCGGCACAGTGGTGGGCAATGGATGTCCATAGGCCCCGGTATTGGCCTCATCAAGCAATTGCATGGTCCGCAGATTGATCTCGCCGGCCTTGAGAGCGATGCCAACGCAGTCATCAACGCTTAAGCCTTTTGCGGTCAGGGCAGCCAGGGCCTCGTAAACAAAGGCAGCAACACCATCATCATGTTTGCCGAGAATCCAGGCATGATCCGCGTAAGCGGCAATTCCCTTGAGTCCATAGAGCAGGGTCTGTTTCAGGGAGCGGATATTCTCGTCATCGTCAAGAGTCGGAATCAGATGGGTTTCAAGGCCTTGAGCGGCCAGGTCTTCCAGGTTGTCCGCCGGAGCAAATGTGGCTGCGTCAACATCAAAATCAGTCTTGCCGTCGGCGGCTGCGACTTTTTCTTTCATTGCGTCGCGCAGCTCAACGGCCCGCTTGATCAGGACGACAAAACGCTCCGGGTCAAAATCAACATTGGTTAAAGTTGAGAAGACCGCTTCCATGGTAAAGCGATCGGTTGCCTCATCGACAATACCGTGTTGACGACCTTCATGGGCATAGAGGGCAAGCCCCTCCATGGCATAGATAAGCAGATCCTGAAGATCGGCAACTTTCTCATTTTTGCCGCAAACGCCAATCTTGGTGCAGCCGGTTCCCTTGGCTGTCTGTTCACACTGGTTACAAAACATGATAGTTCTCCTGTGTTTTATTAAAAAAAAAGTTTTTTACCTGATAACTGAGATTAATTTGATCATAATGGGTTTTCCGCAATTTCCATTGACCTATGTCAACAGAGTGAATTTTGTTTGATTCTTGAGAGAATCCTTAGACAAGTGAGAGGCGCAACCGGTAACGCAGTTCCGGCTGGGAATGGCTTAAAAGATTTTTTTTGAAACCGATTTGTTCATGGAGGCTCAGGGAAGGAATATTGTTTTTATCTGTGTAGGAAATAACTGCGGAGGCCCCTTTTTGACGGGCAAACTCAATAGCCAGGGAGAGGAGGCTTGAGCCTACACCTTGCCGCCGGTATCGGGCTGCAACACCCATCCCCCTGTTGATCCACTGACTGTTCTTTTTGCAGGCCTGTAAATGGATAAATCCAACAATTTTTTCGTTCTGTTCGGCGACAAAAATCGTGTCCAGGCCGGAATTCATTGTGGCAAGACGCTGCAGGTCAGCAACTCTCCGGCTCCTAATGCCGTTAAAAATTGCTGTCTGGAGAGTTGCTAACTGCTGAATTTCTACAGGGGATGGTTTTTGCAACCGCCTGCAGGTAAAAAGCCCAGGAGGCTGCCCAAGAATGCCCTTTTTCCCCAACTTTTCGGTGTTTCGAAAAAATAATGCTCGTAATATCACATATATGACTCCGTTTATTTTTTAAAATACCTCGATTTGAGAAAAGATCGCTATTCTTGGACAGCCTCCTGGGCAAAATTAATTTCTGAACAAGCCTTTTAAAAGCTGGCGGGCGGCATCCGCCTTTTCGTCGCCTTCACCCTCTTTTGAATCATTGGAGAGGAGCTTTTGTAATTCCTCGGCGGCCCTGTTGCTCAAGGCCTTGGTGGCCTGCTCCTGAATTCCGGATGAATCAATGGTTGGCCGGGGACGGTCCAGGGTGCCGGCCAGTTTGAGTTTAATCTCGGTGCGGCCTGTTTCATCGCGGAAATATTTGGCAACGGAGAGTTGCTGACCCAATTTTGCACTTAACTCGGGAGAAAACAGCAGGGTCACAGGCATGTCGATTTTTCCGTCAAGGCCGATTTTCCCTTGGGCCAGTCCGGACACCTCACTGCCGTTCATTGTTGATTTGAGAAACAATTGACCGTTTTTAACATCGAGAGTGCCGTCAATTTTTTCAAAAGAAAGCTCACGCAATTCATCCATTTTCAGCAGCCTGGCCACCGACTCGGTGATCGTTGTTTTCTTGATCAGGACGTCAAACAGTCCGTAATCGCCTTTCGCGGTCAGGCTTTTTTTCATTTCAGGCCACTCAATACCACTGCCGCTGAAAGTCATGTGGGTGTTCAGTGCGCCGGAAACCTGATTAAACTCTTTTTCAGTGAGCCCGGCCACGGCGGACATCATCTGAAGACCGTCAATGTTGAATTTGCCGTCATAGGCAAGACCCGGTTGGTTGAGATCAACCCGTAAATCACTCTGAATTTGACCGTCCGCTGTCCGGGCTGAAAGGTTGTTTACAGTAAAAATACCTTTTTCTAGATTGTAGTGGACGAGAAAATCAGCGATACTCAAGCCCTTGTAACGACTTTCATCCACCTTGATCTGTCCCGCGGCCTTAAGCCCCGGCGGCAGTAATTTTCCCGGAGCCACTGGAGGTCCGGGAGTTTTTGCCACCGTCTTCTTTTCGCCCTGGTCAGCCGGGGCGGTGCCAAGTCCGGCCAGCAAAGCCATGAGATGATCAATGTTGAGCTTTTTGCTCAGGATATCCAGGCGGATATCCGGAGATTGGGCGTAGTTTTTGACCTCGCCCTGGATGTGGGCCTTTTCATTGTCGAGATCCACGTCTACCTCAAATTTGATTTGTTGCTGATCAAAATGGCTGGAACCTTGAACGTGGGGCTTCAGCTCCTGATAGATCGCATCAACCAGAAATTTCAGATCACCCTCATAGCGCAGCGATGCAAGATCATGGCCGATTTCAAGACCGATATTGATGTCGGCCTCGGCTGTGACCTCCGGCAGTTCGCCAAGCTGGTCGGTCAATTTGAAACCGGCCTTTTCAATGCTGATTTGGTTGACGGTCAGGGCCAGGGGCAGGGCCGCGGCTTGCGGGCCCGGTTCATGGATCGGCGAAGGTGTTGTTGAAGACTCGGCCGCAGCCGCCAGCACTGCCAGTGTTTCAAAATTAAATTTCCCTTTTTTGTCACGGTGAATAGTAATACGAGGTTCAACGATTCGTATCTCACTGACCATAATTTTTTTCTGCAGCAGAGGCATCAGGTCATAACGCAGAACAAATTTTTTGATATTGACGAAGTCGGTTGTGTTGTCCGCCTCCTTTACCGCCACACTCTCCACCGTTATGCCGCTGAAAAGACCGGCCTTGATCCCAGTGATGTCCACGGATCTACCGAGACTTTTTTCCGCCTGGGGGATGATAATTTCTTTTAAGCGTTCTTCCGTCAGGTAGAAACGGACAAAGAGAGAGAGTCCGATAAGGACAACAGCAGTGATTCCAGCCAAACCAAGTATAAATTTACCTATTTTTCCCATGTTATACTCCTTGTGTGCTGATAAACGTTTACCGGACGGTGGTTACCGTAAATTAGCAGTATCATCCGGCAAACGGTTTCCATGAATTGTGCTGATTTATACATTTGGAGAGAAATCGCATACCGACTCTGTCAGGCAACCTATCATATATTATGTGAATGCGGAAACATTTTTTTATTTCTGATTACCACTAATCTTCAGCCTATCTCAGCGTCATTCCCGCGAAGGCGGGAAT
>JAOZOY010000017.1:26943-44323 GCA_029933005.1 Deltaproteobacteria bacterium | reverse complement strand
CCATGACGGATTCCATTATACAGGCAGCACATTTGCTGAAAAAGGCAAAAAAGGTTATCGCCTTTACCGGGGCAGGGGCGAGCACGGAGAGCAGCATCCCGGATTTCAGGAGCAAGGGCGGACTGTGGAGCAGGTTTGACCCCATGGAATACGGGACAATCGGAGCCTTTCGGCGCAATCCCGCCAAGGTCTGGAAGATGCTGGCGGAACTTATCGATATAGCCAGGGCAGAACCGAATGCCGGTCATCTTGCCATGGCCGAGATGGAGAAAATTGGTGTATTACAGGGGATTATTACCCAGAATATCGATCTCTTGCATCAGAAGGCCGGTAGCCGAAATGTGGTGGAATTTCACGGCTCAATTGAATCGTTCACCTGCCTTGATTGCGGCAGAGGCTACCCATTGTCCTTTGTTCGGCAAGAACAAATGCCTCCGCTCTGCCCGGTCTGCCATTCACTCCTAAAGCCCGATGTGATTTTTTTTGACGAGCAGATACCACCACGGGCCTTGGCCCAAAGCAAAGAACTGCTGGCCGGAGCCGATGTCCTCATTGTTGCCGGTACCTCCTGCCAGGTGGCACCGGCCTCCTTTATTCCCTCCCAGATCTATGGCCAGGGAGGAAAAATCATTGAGGTGAACCTGGAACCGGCGCTTGACGGCCTTGCCGAAGTGGTACTGCAGGGCACATTTACAAAAATGATGACTGAGCTTGTCGGGCAACTTGACAGTAACTGGTCTGGTAAATTGAAGTAGCTCAGACCTGATCTGACAATTCTCCAAATCGGGTTTTACTCATATAAGGAAGGACCTGTTTCAGGTGAATGTTACCAGAAATTAAGCATGTGGCGGGATGGATTGAAAATAAATGATTATTGATTGTTCAAAAGTAAGGAAATTTCCTCGGGTGTCAGAACATATGCCAGATCCTGCCGGCGGCGATCTTTGATTTTACGCCGATCGCCCCCTTTACGGCGATCCACACCAAGGCGTTTTTTCGTCAATGAACGAAACCAGTTTTTCAGTGACCTCCGCCGACGGAATGCTGCGATTCGCCGGTCTTCCCGCCGTTCCAGCCTGGAACGGCGATCACCGGATCCGCGCCGGTCATAAATGCCGGAACGTCGATCCTTCCCGTTCCAAACAGATGTTTCTTTTTTCTGTTGCATACAGTGACTGAAATCCTTTTTGGATAATTTCTCACTAAATCCCTCTCAATCCCCTTTAACAAAGGGAGAGGTTGTCGTAATGTCACCACTTGTTGAGGTTACGAGAAAATCACCGTCCACCACCTTGAACTATTGCCCTTACCAGTGATCGCGTCTTTTCATAAAGTAAAAAATCCGAGCTTGACCGTGATCCGGCAACATTCAAAACCTCAATTTTATTGGCGACGATCCAGGAAGAGACCTTATCCACGGCCTTGCTCATGTTAAACAGATCAAAATCAATATGGAGCCACGGCTTATGGTGTTTTAATGCAAGACTTCGGGTCAATGCCGAGCCGCCGGACAATTCTCCATGGGAGACAATCAAGGTGCCGTCCGAGTCAATCACATTTTTCTCGGTTCGATCACGGTAGGCAGGGGAAACAAGTTCCCGCAGCCGGTATTTTTCCGCTAATGGTCCGTTTTCGGTCTTTCGTCCAGCTGAAATCCAGCCACCATGTGGAAAATCCAAATCCAGGGCCCCGTCCAGAGCCCCCTGGTCTGCGCCGGTCTGGCCACCGGAAACAATTTTCCTCAGCACCTTCATCAAACGGACACTTTTTGCCATATCGGCAAACTGTCGGAAAGTCTTTTAAACCGGCTATCCTCATCAATCTCCATGCTTTTTTTTCGGTTGGCAATGAGAATGGCGCCGACCTTCATTTCGTTTTCTATATATCGCTCAAGTTTCTTTTGCGGATCGTGATTCGGCAGCGGACAGAAATAATAAATCACATCAAAACGGTCATAATTCGGATAGGTTCGAATATCCGCCTGCTCAATTTTATCCTCACCAAAAAGGCGAACAGCAAGGGGAACGGTACATTCGTCCTTTTCAATACCATAAACATCAAACGAAAGCTGTTCGGCAAAAAGAAGAACATTACCGAAGCCGCAGCCCACATCGACCAGGGAATATACCGGGCCTCGATCACTCATCCCCAGATATTTTTTGACAAACTTCAGCTGCTCGAAGACCTGTCTGGTATCCATGGCCACAAAGGGATACTCATTAGCGGTGTCATTCGTGGTTTTTTTTTGGGCTTCAAGGGAAAAGAAACCAATAAAACGGTTAATGACACCAAAAAAAACGTCCTTTTCCTCTTCCGACATCTCTACCATTTCAGACTGCAAATCAGTCATATTTGTATCCTTTCAACATGTCTCTCATACTCGCAATAAGCCAAGGCGCCGATCCTCTCTGCCTCACTCTGTCTTACTCAGAGCAAGTTATCTGCGGCTCAATCCTTATCCAATTCCATCCAAATCGGGCCTTTAACCGTATCCATGACAGCGATACCCTTTCTGGCCAACTCTTCACGCACCGTGTCGGCCCGTGTCCAGTCCTTTTGTTTGCGCGCCTTTTCACGATCTCTGATCAGATTATCAATTTCAGGGGCCAGGGGACATTCTTCCAGTTTGAAAATATTTAATATTTCGTCGATTTTCGCTAAGGAATCAATAATATACTTCTTCTGGTCACGATCAAGCCGTCCTTCCTGAACAATTGGATTCGTCTTTTTAATAAAATTAAAAACAGCTCCCATGGCCTTGGAGATATTAAGATCATCATCCATGGCCGAGAAAAACCGTTCTTCCATTTCAGTCAAATAGGCTGCGACTTTGGGATGTGGCAGACCCGGCGGCAAACAGATGAGCTTTCGAGTGAACTCATCCAGACGGCGCAGACTCATTTGCGCCGCATCCAGTCGTTTAAAGTTGAAATGAACAGGTTTACGATAATGGGTGCGGATAAGAAAAAACCGAACATCCCTGCCTGTATAGCCTTTCTCAAGAACTTTACGCAGGGTGATGACGTTCTTGTTATCCTGACTCATCTTCTTACCGTCAACCAGCAGCAACTCACTGTGAACCCAGAATCTGGCAAGAGGCTGTCCGGTCAGCGCTTCAGCAATGGCGTTCTCATTTTCATGATGAGGAAAAATCAAATCACGGCTGCTGGTATGAATATCCATGGTCTCGCCAAAATAATGGAGAGACATGGCCGCGCACTCGATATGCCAGCCCGGTCGCATCTTACCGAAATCAGTCTCATAAAAAGCACCGGTTTTTAATTCAGCCAGAGTTGACCTTTTAAGCAGTGTAAAATCAAGGGGACTGTGTTTCTCGTATTCATCAAGATCAACGGTTTTGCCGATTTTAATTTTATCCAGATCAACCCGGGAAAATTTGCCGTAATTTGTAAATTTTGAAATATCAAAGTAAACAGAACCCAACTTTTCGTAGGCAAAGCCTTTATGCATAAGCTGATGAGCCAGATCAATCATTTCATCGACATGGTCGGATGCACGGGGATAACGTGTAGCATGCTGTACCCCAAGGGAATCAATGTCCCTCATGTATTCTTTGATGTAACGACCGGTAAACTTCCGCAAAGACTCTTTATTTTTAGCAGCTCCGTTGATGGTGTTATCATCAAGGTCGGTAAAATTCATGCAGAAATCAACCTGATACCCCTTACTGAGTAATACACGATTAATCAAATCGGCAACAATAAATCGACGACAATGGCTCAAATTAGCCATTTCATAAGCCGTGGGACCACAGGCGTAAAAGGTAACTTTCTTGTCCTTCAGTGGTTCAAAAACCTCTTTTCTCCGCTTCATTGAATTGAAAAAACGCAACTGAGAACTTTTTGATGCAACAGATTTTTTTCTGGTAAAGAGTGGCGTGCTCAGATATTTATCGCCACTATCAGGAAAAAGAACAACAATGGTCCCCTCTTCCATCTGAACCGCCAGGGAAAGTGCGCCGCAAAGAGCAGCTCCCGAACTCATCCCAACAAAAACACCTTCCTTTCTGGCCAGAAGCCTGGCGTGGCGGAATGCTTCCTCATCTGGAATATTAATAATCTGATAGGGAAGATTTTTATCAAAAATGCCGGGCTTATAGGACTCCTTCATGTTCTTGAGCCCCTGAATCCTGTGGCCTAAAAAAGGCTCAATTGCTGTCACACGAACCTCGGGATGATTCTTAGCAAAATACTTACAAAGCCCCATCACGGTCCCTGTTGTCCCCAGGGTTGCCACGACATCGGTAACGCGTCCACCGGTCTGCTCCCAGATCTCGGGGCCGGTGGTTAAGGCATGAACCTGCCAGTTTGCTTCGTTGTTAAACTGATCGGTCAAAAAATAAATATCAGGATGTTCCCGGGCCATGGCATAGGCCTGTTCAATGGCTCCGTCCGTGCCACGCTTTCCCGGAGTCAAGATAATTTCAGCTCCAAAGGCGCTCATAATCTTGCGCCGCTCGACACTGGCATTATCCGGCATCACAAGCTGACATCGGTAGCCTTTCACCGCACAAACCATGGCCAGGCCAATCCCGGTGTTGCCACTGGTTGCTTCGAGAACAATCTTATCCGGCGTCAGGTCGCCGCTTTTCTCGCCGGCCTCAATCATGCTCAGAGCAATACGGTCTTTTACGGAACCGCCGGGATTAAAAGACTCAAGCTTTGCCAGAATTTTTACATTTTTTTTGTGATTTAATCGATGAATTGGCACCAAAGGTGTATTGCCAATCTGATCTAATATATTATTTCGAAGCATTATTAATTTTCACATACTTAAATTGGGAAATAAGCGAGGGCAAAGGGTCAATGTCTAATTCCGCCAAAGGCGGCTTATGTTCTACTTTTTACTTCATAGCCGTTATATACGCAAAGAAAATAAAAAAAGGCTCACCCCTGTCAAGCAGGAATGAGCCTTTGGTTGATGACTTATAAATTGATACTACGAAAGTCTTTCAGCCTCAGTCTTCACGGAAATTGCAACCTTGTAAAGAATGGTCAAAATAAAGAAACCCGTACACCAGACACCCAGCGTGATGAAAATCTCAGGAATTGACGGTACGTACTCAGTGATATACTCAAGAGGATTCGGGACAAAACCACCAAGAACCAGTCCCAGACCTTTATCAATCCAGAGAGAGAAAAACATCAGTGCACAGGCAACGATTAACATGCCCGAATTATTTCTTGTTTTTTTACAGCCAAACAGAGCCAGTGAAATAACACCCATAATAACAGATGTTCTCATCCAAGGAACCAGATTGTTGTAAATAATGCCGGTATCATGATCGGCAAGGCCGAAGAACAGATAATCAAGCGTATGCATATGACCTGGGATATTACTGTAGTATCCGACAAAAAGCTCAAGTCCGACAAAGAAAAAGTTAATCAACCCAGCATAAATTATGACTGTAACCAGTTTATTAATCGCTTTATCCCCGGCATCAAAACTGGAGAACTTCCGCACAAGCAGAACCAGAATGATCAACAAAGCCGGACCAGCGGCAAAAGCGGATGCCAGAAAGCGGGGAGCAAGAATTGCCGTCATCCAGAAATGTCTGCCTGGAAGTCCACAGTAAAGAAAGGCTGTTACCGTATGAATACTAACTGCCCAGGGGATGGACAGATAGACAAAGGGATAAACCCATTTCGGTGGATGAGTGCCCTTATACTCTGAATTCAAGGCAACCCAGCCGACAACAACGTTTAAAAAGAGATAGCCGTTTAATACGATCATATCCCAGAACAAAATCGAATGCGGTGTGGGGTGAAGAACAACATTCAAAGCCCTGATGGGTTGACCGAGATCAGTCATAATAAACAACAGGCACATGGAGACAGACGCGATGGCAAGGAACTCACCAAGAATTGTGATCCGCCCGAATTCTTTAAAATTGTGAAGATAATATGGCAGAACAAGCATGACCGCCGAAGCGGCGACACCAACCAGAAATGTAAACTGAGAAATATAAAGTCCCCAGGAAACATTCCGGCTCATGCCGGTCAGACCAAGACCATAATTAAACTGCAGAACATAGCAAAAGGCGCCCAGTCCCATCATCGAGAGCAGGAAGCCGACCCATGACCAGTATTTAGCATTTCCTTGAAGTGCTTTTTCTAACATGATGCCTCACCTCAGATGATATAGAACACAGAGGGTTTGGTACCCAATGCTGGTTTACGTTGAATGGTAAAATGAGATTTCAATACCTTGGAAACCTCAGATGCGGGATCATTCAGATCGCCGAAAACCATAGCCTTCGTGTCTCCTGTCGCCTCAACACATTTCGGCAGCAAGCCCTTTTTCAAAAGTCCGGCGCAGAAGTTACATTTTTCAACAACACCCCGCATCCTGGTGGGAAACTCGGGATTCACTTTTTTAATGAATGGTTTTCCGTCCTTCATGCCGCGCGGATCGCGCCAGTTAAAACTCCTGGAGCCATATGGACAGGCTGCCATACAAAACCGGCAACCAATACAACGATGAAAATCCATCATGACAATGCCGTCTTCATTTTTAAAGGTCGCCTGGGTGGGGCATGCCCTGACACATGGAGGGTCGTCGCAATGATTACATGTCACCAGAAAACTCAAATGATGAAGCTCGGTATTCCTCTTGTAATGACTGTGCTCGGGAAAGGCATGGGTATATGGCTCTTCCCATATCCACTTGACCTCATCCTTTTTATTACCGATATCCGGAACATTAAATGTATCATGGCAGGCAGAAATACATTTCTGCGCCAGTCCCGGAGTTTGATTAAATTTATGAACATCAATAACAAGGCCGTAGCGTTTTCCCTGTTTAACCTCTCCATGATGCGCACCATGTCCCTTTGCCTCTTCATGTCCTCCACCATGATCATCTCCGTGACCATGGGGCGAAGAAGCCTGAACATTACCTTTCATCAGCATATTAAGGGCAGCTGGAGCGCCGATACCCGCAATCGCTGAAAGCCCGGCGATTTTGAGAAATTTTCTTCTTTTATTATCCATTTATATCGCCTCCTCCAAGCCCTTGATCTTCTTAGCCGACATATGACAATCCCAGCAATAGGGTGTAACAGACGCATAGGAATGACATACATCACAGAACTTTTCCTTGCTGGTATGGCAATGCATACAACCGTTCTGCAGGCTTTTCTCATACATCTTGCCACCGGCTTCAACCTGCTCTCTTTTCCCCTCGCGAATGACCTCGTCACGCCATTGATTCAGCAGAGTCATGTGAGACTGTCTCATAAAATCAGTAGGTTTAACACAGTTTGTATAGCCTACCGGCTTTTCCGGCTTCGGCACCTGTTTGGCATCCCCGGCTCCATACCAAATTGCAAACGTTGAGAGGACTACGAAAATTATCAATCCGGGTATGATTTTTGCTCCGTCATACATAAATATCACCCTTCCATTCCTGCAAGAGGCTCGAAACGCAATCCTGTCTCCCTCTTTTGTTCACCATCCAGAATCAGCGCATTGCCGACCAGTTCCGAAATTCCGCAGACCTCGACACCCGGCGTCCAGTAGTTTACCAGGGATAGTAAGGTGGCGCGGTCAATGGCGCAGACACAGGACAGCATATTGACGTTAAACTTGTCTTGAACAAATTTAACTGCATTTGCCCGCGGCAAACCTGAACGCATCCTCAGATCCATAATCTCATCGGTATTCAATGCCGTTCCACTGCCACAGCAGAAAGTTTTCTCGCGAATCGTATTCTCCGGCATTTCATGCCATTTCGGCACAACATGATCAAGAATATAGCGAGGTTCCTCCAATAATCCCATGGCCCGGGCCGGATTACATGAATCATGAAAAGTCGGGATTCGATGCGCATTACGACTCGGGTCCAATTTCAGCTTACCGTTTTTGATCAAATCAGCGGTAAACTCGCTGATATGTACCATCTTCGTAGAGGCGGCATTATCGAATCTTGTTCCAGTAATGGGCGAGACCGGCACTTCCAGAAAATCAGCCGGACCGTTCATGGTATCCATATACTGGTGAACAACACGCCACATATGTCCGCACTCGCCGCCGAGAATCCATTTGACCCCCAGTCGCTTGGCCTCGGCATACATCTTACCGTTCAATTTCTTCATCATCTCGTTGGAAGTGAAGAGTCCAAAGTTGCCGCCCTCGGAGGCGTAGGTACTCCAGGTATAATTCAATCCAAGATAATGAAAGAGAATCAGATACCCCATACAGGTATAAATACCTGGCTCGGCAAAAACATCGGCCGATGGGGTAATGAAGAGAATATCGGCTCCTTTTTTGTTAAAGGGGACATCAACCTTGACACCGGTGATCTCCTCAATATCCTCAGCCAGATATTGAACATTTTCATAGTAAGTATGGGGCTGGAGTCCCATATGGTTACCGGTACGATTGGAGTTTGAAACCGGCTCCATACACCAGTTGATGCTGATTCCCACCAGATGAAGAAGCTCGCGCATCATCATGGTAATTTCACAGGTATCAATACCATAGGGACAAAAAATCGAGCAACGTCGGCACTCAGTACACTGATAGGCATACTGAGCCCATTCTTTTAACACATCAACTGTCAAGTCCCTGGCGCCGGACAGTTTACCGAACAGCTTGCCGGCTGTGGTAAAGTCATTACGATAAACCGAACGTATTAATTCGGCCCGCAGTACCGGCATGTTCTTCGGATCACCCGTGCCCAGAAAAAAATGACATTTATCAGCACAGGCGCCGCATCGAACACAGCAATCCATAAATATCCGGAAAGAGCGAAACTTGTCGATACGTTCCTTAAATCCCTGGAGAATAATATCCTTCCAGTTCTCCGGCAGTTTCCAGTCCTCGTCCTCTGGGCTCCAGACTCTGGGATTTGGAAACCCAAGATACTCAAGTCTTTTCGGATTTGTTGGATATGGAAAATTCTCAGGCTTAAAAACCGGGGTGGTCTCAAGCCAATCGTGCCTGGGAATACCACCCGTCATAAGCGACGGGCCCTTAGCCACGCTTTTGCTTAATTCTTCTAATTTAGGTAGTGCCATTTCTCTCTACTCCTCCTTCTTCTCTGCCGGGGGGAGCTCCTTTTCAACCGGGAGCCCGGCTTCGACCATAAATTCCCTGAATTCATCCTCATAAGCCGCATAGGAATGGGGTTTGATATTGGGGTCATTCCAGGGATTAATATGCCGAACAGCTCGGTTGTTATTTGACATATTCCTTGTTGGGCTCAGAAAGACGCCACCCATATGCATCAACTTGCTGAAGGGGAAATAAATCAACAGGGTACAGACCAGGACGACATGGACAAAAAACATCGGTCCGATCCCATCCGGCAAAACCGGAGAGAAAGAGGCAATACCGTCCGTCAACTGTTTAACGGCAACAATGTCAACCCGGAAAACCCAACGCATCAGAATTCCGCTGAGGCCGATTGAAAAAATCAGCAGAAGGGGAAAGTAATCGGCCGGCAAAGAGAGATAACGCAGTTGGGGCATAATAAGACGCCGTCCTAAAAGAAATGCGACCGCACCCAGCAGGACAAGATCCGTCTGGTAAATGGTCGGCGCTCCAAGCTGGAGAATACCGTCGCCAAACTCGATGACTTTGACAAAAAGTGGAATGGGCTCGGTAAAAAGCCTCAGATGCCGCAGGACAATAACCAAAAAAGAATAATGGAACAGAATCCCAAACAGCCAGAGGTACTTGCTCGAACCATAACTCAGTTGCGGTCCCTCTCCAATTTCGGCCTTGGTATTCCTGAACAGGGAACGAAACAGGAATACTTCCAGAAACATCCGGCCTACGACCTCCAGTTTGTTGTTGGGGCAATCCAAGGGATCACGTTTGATCCAGGAGAGTGATTTTTCCTGACCACAGGTGGTGGGAATCCTGAATGGAACAGGAGTTTTTGCCCATTGCAAAACCCGGTAGACAAAGCCGCCCAGGAAAATTGCAAATGCCAGGTAGGGAAGCGCCACTCCAAGCAGGTACTGCAAACCGGAAATTTGCGAACCCACTAAAGCTACCGCTACCAGAGCCAAGACTGCAATGAAAGGATAGAGAACTTTCATTTACCTTTACCTCGCTTCTTGTGGTTTTACCTGAATCGCACGATTTCCTCTCTCGGCTAATCAGGCATATCTTTAGTTACGCTTATTCTTTCTGTACTCACGCAGCAATTGAGTCGGACAACCGCCATCGGTGAAAATATGAGCTCCGCTCTTCAACTCTTTCATTCTCACCTGATACAATCTGTCCCGGCTCGCCATGTAAAGATCAAAAACAAGCAACGCAACTGCATCTATACTTTCATAAAAAATCAGCAGATCCTTATAAAAATCTGTCAGACCCGCTTTTTCACATTCTTTCCGAACCACGTCTTTCAATTGAAAGACAAAATAAATAGCCTGGGATGGAGAAAAAACCTGAACCGCTCTGACCAGCACTAATTCCTCAAACAACTGCGGAATCTTATTCTCTATTTCCCTGTCGATAATCGCATCATACAACGCAGTCAGCCCAGCTGAGACTCTGTATCCAACCGGGTTGGCAAATTGATTCTTCTCATTTTTGAAGATTCTAAAAGCTTCGTCCGAATAGGTGTTCAGTACCGCGTCAACCCATTTATCCAGAACGGATGATCTTTTCTCCTTCAATAGTTTTTGTAGCTTCATTTTGCCAGGCCTAAAACAATCCTCGCCCAGATGAATGGGCATTCATTTATTCTGACGAGCATGGTTAGCATATTTAAAGCCATTTATCAACGAAAAAAAACTTTCAGGAGACGGTATCAATGAATATCCCTGACTCCTCCTGTAAATTACGGAAAAGGGTGGAAAGATCCTCAAGATGAACCGCATCTTCCCTGATCATTTTACAAATCCGGTTATCCGAACAGTCATAGATATCAATCTCATACCCATTATGGACCTTGACCAGGCCAATATGAATCGGCACCTGATGTTTCTGTAGATTTTCATTTACATTATCAACCAGGATCTGCAATGTTTTTTCCGCGCCATGCGGCAAAGATTCATCAACACCCTTCAGATGGTGACGGTCTTTATTTTTTCGCCATTTCCTCCAGTAGCGCTTCACCGGCAGCACCGCAATGATACCGTCAATCCGGTCAACGCCTCTGTCCTTTGCCGGCTCTATCCGGGAAGACCGCGGGAACTTGAACTCATCCGTGATGACCATGATTTCCACCCCAATCGCCGTTGGCAGAATTAAGAACGTAAACGCTCCTTCAGCCTGGTATTGCGCCGGACAACGCGGTTATTTCGGATGGCAATGGCCAGGGCTTTTTTTGTACCAATGATAATGACCAGCTTCCTGCCCCTGGTCATGCCGGTGTATAAAAGATTACGCTGCAACAGGGGATAATGAGAGGTGTGAATCGGCAGAATAACGCAGGGAAACTCCGAACCCTGGGCCTTATGAACCGTACAGGCATAGGCCAGCACCAGTTCACGCAGATCTCCACTCTCGTAGACAACCTTTCGGCCTTCAAAGTCCACGGCCAAAGTTTGATCCTCCTGATCGGCCGCCATCACATAACCAAGATCACCGTTAAAAATATCTTTATCATAATTATTACGAATCTGCATGACCTTATCATTAATCCGAAAAAACCCTCCTGTCCTGATACTGGACGAGGCGATGGGATTAAGAGCGTCCTGCAGTCCGCGGTTCAGATTATCGGCGCCGATGAGTCCCTTGCGCATGGGAGTGAGGACCTGAATATCTCGAAAGGGATCAAAACCGAATTTTTTCGGCAATCTCTTCCGGCAGAGGCTGACAATCTCCTCTTCAATGGCTGCCGGTTCCTGGCGTTGAATAAAATAAAAATCCTTCTCTCCCCGATAATCGGGCAAAAGTTCCAGGAATTTACCCTGATTGACGCGGATGGCATTCAGGCTGATCAATGAACCCCGGCCCTGCCGGAAAATTTGAGTGAGACGGCTGACGGGAATTACAGCCGAATCGATACAGTCCCGCAGGATATTCCCCGGCCCCACCGAAGGCAGCTGATCCGCATCGCCGACGAGCAGGAGAGATGCTCCGGGGGCAACAGCCCTGAAAAGCGCATTGGCCAGAATCACATCCATCATGGAGACCTCATCAATGATGATCAGGTCTCCGGCCAAGGGGTTATCACTATTTTTCTTAAAGCCCTGAATCGATGGGTCATATTCCAGGAGGCGATGGATGGTTTTCGCCTCGCGGCCACAGGCCTCGGCCAGTCTCCTGGCAGCCCGACCGGTGGGAGCGGCCAGCTGTGTTCGGATGCCCTTTGCCTCGACTATGAGAATCAGAGCCTTTAAAATAGTGCTCTTCCCGGTTCCTGGTCCGCCGGTGATAATGGAAAACCGGTTCTGCAAAGCGGTTTTCAGAGCCAGAACCTGTTCCTTGGCAAAATGGATCTTCATCCTTTTTTCGGCCTTGTCAAGGGCCGAATCAACCTGGAGATCGGGGCAGAAAGAACCATGGCCGCTGATTGCGAGCAGGTTCCGCGCCGCACCGCTTTCAGCAAAAAACAGCGGCGCAAGATAAATCCGGTCCTCCTCAAGAACGATCCTGTTGTCCGTCACCAGCTGCGGTAAAGTTTTTTCCAATACCGCCTCCTGGCCGGAATATTCATTGTCCGGATCCAGCAGCTTATGGCACAAGCGCAACAACTCTTCCATAGTCAGGTAGCAATGGCCGTCATTGGTTGCTTCATTCAGGGCAAAGAGCAGGCCGGCCCTGGCCCTCCGCTCGTCAAAAACCGCAATGCCAAGAGATTTGGCAATACGATCGGCAATCCTGAAACCGATTCCCCAGATATCTTCAGCCAGCCGGTAAGGATTTTCCTTGACCACCGCCAGGGCGCGGGCGCCGTATCTTTTATAAATCTTAACGGCATAGGCCGAGGAAATAGCGTGACTCTGCAGAAAAACCATGACCTGATGGATACCCTTCTGTTCATGCCAGGCTTTTTTGATCTGCCCGATTCTTTTTTTGCCCAGGCCTTCAACCTGTTTTAACTGATCCGGATCTTCCTCCAGGATGTCCAGGGTGGCCAGGCCGAATGTACCGACAATCCGAGCTGCGAATTTCGGACCGATGCCTTTGATAAGGCCGGAACCGAGATAACGTTCCATGCCGTTCAGGGTATTTGGTTTGAGAATTCTATAATCCTTGACCTGAAACTGCCGGCCATGGCGGGAATCCTTGACCCACAAACCGGACAGTTCAAGGGTGGAGCCGACATTAACTCCGGGAAAATGACCGACAATGTTTGTCAGATCGCCTTTTGCCTTTTCAGACTCCTGCAGGCGGGCCACAGTGAATCCATTGTCGTCATTCCGGAAGGTGATAATTTCAAGAATGCCTTTGATCATGCGGAGAGAGGTGGGGGCGGGGTTATATTTCAATCTCCATTCCCTCACGAGCCGGGAAAATTACGCTGTCCCCATATTTGCCGGGCAGGCAATGAATTCCGGCCAGTTCATCCAACTGGTCATCCGTGCGCATGGGATCATGATGAAAGAGGGCCAGTTGTTTAACTCCAGCCCGATTAGCGGCCGGGCAGACATGCTCGAAAGTGGAATGGCCCCAGCCGGCCTTGTCTCTGTTATATTCTTCCTCGGTATACTGACAGTCATGAACCAGCAGATCCGCCTGGCTGAAAAATTGTTCCACCATTGAGTTCTGCTCCCGGGCCACCATTTCTCCCTCGCCGGCCATGGCCTCATCATAGGAAGGATCATCCGGGTCGCTACAGAAAATATTCCTGAATGGCTCGGTATCATAGACGGTGCAGAAGACCTTGCCCTTATATTCGAAACGAAAACCCAGACAGAGAATTGGATGATTGAGATATTTCGTAATCAGGGTGATACCATCTCCAAGGTCAAAACGGCCTTCCTTCAGGGGAAGATACCTGATTTCAGCTCCCAGTTCAGCTCCCCGGACTGGGAAATACCGATAGGTAAGCTGTCCGCCGACAATTTTTTCCAGTGTATCCTGTTCATAGGAAACCGGGCCATAGACTTTGATTTTGGTGCCGGGAATATAAATCGGCGTAAAAAATGGAAAACCCATGATATGATCCCAATGGGTATGGGAGAGAAAAATCTCCGTCTTCATCGCCCCCCCGGGAAGATCGTGCCCCATCATAAAATTCCCCAGTTCCCGTATTCCCGACCCTGCATCAATAATAATCAAGCGGCCGATATCATCAAAACGCAACTCGATACAGGGGGTGTTGCCGCCATATCTCACTGTATTCACCCCCGGGCAGGGAATGGATCCCCGTACGCCCCAAAACTTGACTCTCATGCTCTCCCCTCTCCGGCAATCTGAAGGAAGACCTGAGCCTTGTCAATCTCTTCCTGAATTTTGTCGTTTAACGCGGACAACTCCCGCCACTCCATTTCCGAGGCATCAAGAACACCTCCCACATCGCTTACCTCCAGATTCATATCGCCGGCCGTACCGACATCAAAGAGATTGGCATAAAGATTGGCCAAGGCCACCGTCACTACCAGATCCCGACTTGCCCCTGAAATATCCATGTCATGATGATGAACCATGGTGTCGGTAATCGGCCCGGTCAACTGCCATTTCTCGGCAATCAGTTTGCCGGCAAGACAATGATCGAAACCGAAAATCATATTCTCGGCCCGATGCAGGGAGCATCTCTGCAGCCAGGCCAGTTCCAGTGCTTTCCGGTAATCTTCGGCAAAACAGTTGCTCAAAGGGATCTTTCCAAGATCATGCATGAGTCCGGCAACAAAATATTCCTCAAGCATGGCAGCGGGGATTGCTTTATGGGCAGCCAAGGCCTTTGCCGTCACCCCCACACAGAGGGAATGACTCCAGAAACTGTCCATGACAAGACACTGGGATTTCTCGCCGGCAAGACTGCCGAGAATGGCTGTGCTCAAGGCCAGATTTTTTACCGTATTCAACCCAAGCATGATAATAGCCCTGGTTAGACTGGTTACCTGGTTGGAAAGGGTATAATAGGCTGAGTTAATGAGTTTCAGGACCTGACCGGTAAGGACCGGATCAAGAGAGATGACACGGTTCAAATCGTTTGGAGAGGTGTCCGGCTGATTACAGACCTCCAGCACCTTGGTCACGGTGCTGGACAGACTCGGCATCTGGTCGACGTAATCCTTGATTTTCGTGGTATGGTCATTAGTGACCGGCGGTTTATCAGGCATGCTTAAATAGCCTCTATTGCATTTTGCGACGAGAAGTTAAAATCTATTTTAGCAATATCCTCTTATTCTGCCTAGAAAATTCCCTTCATGTCTTTTAATCAATTGAGAAAGATAAAAAAAATTTGATCTTAAGCGGCCTTATTCTTTTCAAAAAACCGTTGGCACAAACAACAATTTCCTTGTAACGGAAAGACAATTCGAATATTTTAACATGTTATGCCTGAAAAAAAGACATCATTTTATGTCGACTCGCCGCCATCCCGATCGTGGTGTTTGCCGGTTTATGGGTTACAATAGTCATGCTTAAACTTTAGCCGCAGATCACATTAACTACAGGAAAAAAATGTCTGAACAGAAGAAAAAATATGGAATCGGAATTGATACAGGGGGAACCTACACGGATGTCGTCCTGGTTGACCTTGAAAATAACGAAGTTCTATCTTCGGCCAAAAAGCCGACCACTCATCATAATCTCAGTATCGGCATCGCAGCCGGTCTGGAAGCCATTCTGACGTCCACCTCCACTAGACCTGAAGATATCGATTTAATCGCCGTTTCCACAACGCTTGCAACAAATGCCGTTGTCGAAGGAAAAGGCGCCAAAGTCGGACTGCTGGTGGTGGGGATGGTCAGATCATTCTCCCTGCCGATTGCCCTGATTCGCTATCTGCATGGCGGCCATAATCATCTGGGCAAGGAAGAAGACCCGCTCGATATGGAAACCCTTGTCGATCATATCGCAGACTTCAAAGAGCATGTCCAGGCCTATGCCGTCAGCGCCGCCATGAGCATCGTCAATCCAACCCATGAAAAAGTGGTGAAAAAGGCCATCAATCTGATGGATCCAGGCAAGCCGGTATTCTGTTCATACCGGATCAGTGACCGGCCAGGGGCCAAGGAACGGGCTGTGACCTCCGTGCTTAATGCCCGGCTCATGCCGGTCATGGTAGATTTCTTTTCCGGTCTGCGGCATGGTCTGGGGGCCCTGGACCTAACGGAAAAAGTCGTCATTATCCGGGGGGACGCCACTCCGATGAATATGGATGACGCGGTAAAAAAAGCCGCAACAACCTTTGCCAGCGGTCCGGCGGCAACCGCCTTTTACGGAGCCTCCTGTTCCAACAAAATCAATGCTCTCATTGTCGATGTGGGCGGTACGACAACCGACATCACCATGGTCAGGGAAGGCAAACCGACAATTGACAAGGATGGTAGTGTAATCGGCGAATGGCAGACCCATGTCAATGCCGTGGAAATGTTCACCAGCGGTATTGGCGGCGACAGCCATATTGTCATGAGTAAAAATAAAACATTGAAAGTCGGTCCGGGCCGGGTCATCCCCCTGGCCCTGTCGTCTGACACCCCGCCGCCGCAATGGCTTGGCCCCGACCTGCAGGCCCAGTGCGTTTCTCTTCCTCCGGGCCTGAACAAGGAACTCATTGAAACGGATCCCATCCTGCAATTCATTGCCGATAACGGCCCATCCACCCCGGCTGAAATCAAGGAACAGCTTCAGCTTGGCGAAATCGGTCTACTGAAACAAATTGAGAATTATATCCGCACCCAGACCGTCATCGGCGCGGGCTTCACCCCCACTGACGCTCTCCATGTCCTGGGCAGGCTCGACATCGGCAATCCGGAACCGGCCCGGCTGGGCGCTGAAATGCTCGCAAAACAGATGGGAACCAGCGTTGAAGAATTCTGCCTCCTGGCACTCAAGGCCACTGAAGAAAAGATTGTTGACGCAATTCTTGATTATGTCCTCAAAAAAGAGGCTGGCAAGGGCTTACAAGGAGTTTTCCCGGATTATCGCAACAACCCGGTTGTCGGTATGTCATTCTTTTTGAAAGTCCCGATCATCGGGATCGGCGCCGCAGCCCTCCACCTGCTGCCCGGCGTTGCTGAAAAACTGCGTACTGAAATCATTTTCCCGGAACATTACGAGGTGGGTAATGCCCTGGGAGCTCTGCTCATTGCCGCTGAGCGAAAGATAGAGAAGGAGGCTGTTTCCGAATAGTAATTTCTTTATCCAAATTTTAGCGCCATTGTTGTCTTCTTTTACCCAACAAACGGATTGCGTAACCTACTCACTATGGCTTAATCAACCAACTGGACAAACACTCCGACAGTTATAAACTCAAAAAATCCAGACAGTTTTACGGTTAC
>JAOZOY010000017.1:0-26843 GCA_029933005.1 Deltaproteobacteria bacterium | reverse complement strand
TTTTTTTATCCATCTATTTTCCTTCGCCACTAACGAAACAGGTATGAATAAAAATAAATGATGAACAAACAGAAAATCCCCTGTGAAATCTGCAACGGATCAGGGCAGATAAGCTACTTTAAGGGTGAAAGCAGGTTTCTTTTATCCTGGGAAGATTGTCCCGAATGCAATGGCATGGGTTTTAAACTCGAACCGGATGACACTGTTGAATCGGAAGCAAAGAGCTCTGAACGGGAAGGGTCAGCAAACGGCGAATAGAACAAATAATGAGGCTGGAGACGCACAGGCGGGTATGCAAGAAAAAAAAATAAATTCCTTCATGAAAGCAGGTTACTGCACCCTTGGCCTGGCAGCAAGCTTAATCAGACTGACTGCCGGTGGTGTTGCCATTGCCTGCGTTTATACTTTGATAAAAAAGCATGGAAAAGGAAGAAAAGCCAGGTTACCAGCAAAGCTGCAAAGCCATGGTTTCAGCAACCGTGTTTGATCAAAAAATCCTCCACCATTTCATTTATAGTCTGGAAATGTTCTAGATCCGGCTTTGCTTTATCCTGTTTCCGTTTTGCCACCATCAACAATGCTGCCGATGAAAGGCAACAGCTTCCGCGTAGGTCATAGTGCTGCCGCCGAAGATATCCAGGGCACTGCCCACTGTGGCGTCAAGGCGGTTTCCGCCCAACTCATAAAGCAGTTCCAGGTCGGCCAGATTCTTGATGCCGCCGGCATAGGTGGTGGGAATGGTCACCCATTGTCCGAGGTTTGCGGCCAGTTTTTTTTCAATCCCTCCGCATTGTCCTTCCACATCAACGGCATGGATGAGAAATTCAAAACAGAACCTGGAAAAATAATCCAGGGTCTCAGCAGAGATCTTCACATCGGTGAAATTCTGCCAGCGATCCGTGACAATAAAATAATCATCACCTCTGCGTCGACAGCTGAGATCTAGCACCAGCCTCTCGCGGCCCACCGCTTTCAGCAATGCCTTAAGACGATCTTCATGAATTTTTCCATCCCGGAAAACATGGGAAGTGACAATCACGGCGCCGGCTCCCCTGTCAAGCCAGTCGCCGGCATTTTCCACGGTGATGCCGCCGCCGACCTGCAGACCACCGGGCCAGGCCGCCAAAGCCTCGGCTGCAGCCTCATCATTACCGGGACCAAGCTTTATGACATGACCACCGGTCAGGCCGTCACGACGGTACATCTCTGCGTAATAGGAAGATGAATGGGATGAGGAAAAATTAACCTTGAGCTGATCCGATTTTATATCAGAGAGGGTCGAACCGACGATCTGCTTTACGCAGCCATTATGAAGATCTATACAGGGTCGAAATTGCATGACAGGAGAACAGGTGAACGGGATATCAGAAAATGGGAAACAGGAAAATGGAAGACAGAAAAAAGATGCACCCTCCCTTCTGTCTTCAAACTCCTGTCTTCTTAACTTCTGCTTTTTACGCCTTTAACATCAAAGTGGCAGGATCAAGATTCAAAATCTTTCCCGGTTCACCCGCGCTAGCAGTATCTTTGATGACATTGAGGGCAATTGACTTTTCTTCCGGTTTCGGTTCCAGCAGAATAACCGTATCAAACAGGCTGTCCAGTTCATGGCACGGAGCGGGAACCCCGGAGTTGCTGACCCGGTCATCGTCACGATGACTGCGGGCCGAAATCCAGATATTCATCTCCATGGAGGCCATCAAGTCCCGCATATCGCTCAGTTCCTCCGCAGAGGTTTTGGCACAGTCAAAACCGTCAACCAGTAGACAGTCCGGCCGGAAAATATTCTGATCGACCAGATCCCGCAACCGTTCCTCCAGTTTCGGCACACTGAAGGTCTCGGCGTTAAAGGTCATGATCATCCGGTGCCGAATCATATCTTCCCTGATCGAAACCATGTTTTCCAGCTTCTTTCCTTCAACTATGGAATTAAAAATATCATCATACCAGACCTTGGTTTTGTCCAGGCTCTGGCCAATGCTGACATGAAGAATATTCTTACCACGCAACATTTTATCCAAGGCGATCTGCACCAAAATAGCAGTTTTTCCCACACCGGCCCGGGCCATCACCAGGGAGACCCGTCCGACACTTTGCAGCTCGCCGGCTGGGCTCAACGCCCGCAGCGGATTATTATTTATCAAATCCTGTTTTTGCATATCAAATGACCTCTATTTTTTCTCTTTTTCCTTCTTTCTGACCTCTTCAATAATCTCTTCAGACACACTTTTGGGCACCTGCCGATAGGAGGCGAACTCCATGGTAAACTCGGCCTTGCCCTGGGTCAGAGAACGAAGAACAGTAGAATAGCCAAACATCTCAGACAGCGGCACTTCAGACTCAACCGCCGTATAGTCATTTTCCTCAAGAGTACCGACAATAATGCCGCGCCGCTGATTCAGGCTGCCCATGATCCCTCCCTGAAACTCGGAAGGACCTTCCACGGCGACCTTCATGATCGGCTCCATCAAAACCGGGCCAGCCTTCAAATATCCTTCCTTGAAAGCGCCAACAGAAGCGAGCTGAAAAGCAACATCCGAAGAATCGACCGCATGGGAGGCGCCGTCATTGATGACGCAGCGGATACCGGTAACCGGAAAACCGGCCAAAGCACCTTTAGCCATAGACTTGCTGAAGCCCTTATCACAGGAAGAAATAAACTCACGGGGAATGGAACCGCCGACAATCTTGTCGACAAATTCATACTCACCTTCTTCCAGTGGTTCCATATAACCACCCACCCGGCCGAACTGACCGGAACCACCGGACTGTTTTTTGTGGGTATAATTAAATTCCGCCCTGCGGGTAATGGTCTCACGGTAGGCCACCTGGGGCGCGCCGACCTCAACCTCGGCATCATATTCACGCTTCATGCGCTCGATATAAACCTCAAGATGGAGTTCACCCATGCCGGAAATAATAGTCTCATTGGTCTCATGATCCACAAAGCTTCTGAAGGTGGGATCCTCCTTGGTGAAACGGTTCAAAGCCTTGGACATGTTGTTCTGGGCCTTGTTGTCCACCGGGATAATGGCCAGGGAAATAACCGCAGCCGGTACATGCATGGAACTCATTGAATAATTAATCTGCTTGGCGGTAAAGGTGTCTCCGGAGGCGCAGTCTATGCCGAAAAGGGCGACAATATCACCGGCCCCAGATTCAGCGATCTCCTCCATTTCGTCGGAATGCATCCTGACAAGACGACCGACCTTCACCTTTTTGCCGGTTCTGCTATTGATGATGGTATCGCCCTTTTTCAGGGAGCCCTGGTAATTACGGACATAGGTTAACTGGCCATAGCGGCCATCCTCAAGCTTGAAAGCCAGACTGACCAGGGGATCCTCTTCATTGGAAGAAAGCACCACCTCCTGTTCGTCATTATCAAGATCAAGAGCAATATTTTTAATATCCAGAGGGCTGGGCAAATAGTTTGCCACTGCGTTAAGAAGGGGCTGAACACCCTTGTTTTTGTATGCCGAGCCAATAAAAACCGGAGCCATTTCAAGGGCGATGGTCCCCCGGCGCACTGCATCGTTGATCATCTCAACAGTAGGTTCTCCTTCAAGGATCGCCTCCAGCAGTTCATCGGAAAACATTGAAGCGTTGTCGAGCAGCTCTTCCCGCCGCTCATCCGCCTCATCACGAAGATGCTCGGGAATCTCCTCCTCGCGCATGATCTCACCGTTGTCGCCGTCAAAATAGATAGCCTTCATGGTAACCAGATCAACCACGCCTTCCATGTCCCCTTCAAGACCGATGGGAATCTGCATCATAACTGCGTTCATACCCAATTTTTCACGAATCTGTTTGGCAACACGGTAAGGATTGGCGCCGGTGCGGTCGCATTTATTGATAAAAGCAATTCTTGGCACATTATAACGAGTCATCTGCCGGGTCACGGTGATACTCTGGGACTGGACACCGCCCACGGAACAGAGAATCAGCACGGCGCCGTCCAGAACACGCAGTGCCCGCTCAACCTCAATGGTAAAATCCACATGGCCGGGAGTATCTATGATATTAATATCATAACCTTTCCAGTTACAGTAGGTGGCCGCGGACTGGATGGTAATTCCCCTTTCCTTCTCTAGCTCCATGGAATCCATGGTGGCACCAACGCCGTCCTTACCCCGTACCTCATGAATTGCATGAATGCGCTGGGTATAAAACAGGATACGTTCTGTCAGGGTTGTCTTGCCCGAGTCAATATGAGCACTGATACCAATATTACGAAACATTTCCAGATCTTTCTTCTTCATGACATTCTCAACCGTTGCAATTCACCACATCAATGATGGCAAAAGCTGCAAACTGCATTATTCTTGATAACATTCTTAAAAAAAACGGCCCCGAACTGAAGGCCGTTTAAAAACTGGTATAAAAGCCGGTCAGATTACCCGGCCTATCATATTTCTGTCAAGCAAAAACTTAGAACAAAAACAAGCCCTCGCTTAAGCCGGCCCAAAAGAATCAGCAAACAACTGCTCAATCGCCTTTTTCCCTTCCTCGGTCAGATTACGGGTGCCGGAGGCGGCAATTGTTTCATGTTGAACACGGGGTGAATCCTCCTGCCACTGGCCTGCTTTCCAGGAAAACCACTGGTTCCTGTTCTGGTCAAAGACGCTGACGGGTCGGTTAAACAGTTTGGCAAGCTCAACAGCCCAGCCCGTACCGCCTTTCACGGTATTATCTTCCAGAATAGCGCCGACAACCAAAACCTGATGACCCTTGTTTACGAAATGAAAAATTGTCTGCAGAACTTTTCTCAGCTTCTTTTTTTCATAATAATTGCGGTTCATCATTTTTGAAGCCAACTCCATGCTGATATCACCCCGCTCCAGTTCCTCATCCGAGAGAACAACAACATTTTTGTCCCGGTTCAGCACTTGACCGGCAAAGCTGAAATTCACTTCATTCAGACCCCATTTTTCCGCAGCCTCGCCAAAGGCGCTTTCAGCCCCTCTCAGACCACCGCTGTAAAGTGTACACTTTTCTTTTTCCATCAAAAACTCCCATTCAATGAAATCAATATTTATTCTCTAAAAAAAAAGGAGATTGCGCAAACAACGCAATCCCCTTTCAAATTTGTAGGTCTCGTTTTTTCTTTAATGTTGTATGGATAACAAAAATCAAAGAAGATTTGTGGAACTCACCTGTCCGGATCAACAAGGGATCATCGCAGAACAGTCAAATTAAACATGCCCATCCAATTTTTCAAGATATTTTTTGATATTCCTGCAAAAAATCAAAATAAAAGGCAAAGTCACAGGTAGTAAGCCTGCAAGACTCCGAAGTAAACCAGCCGGCAGATATCAAGAACTCATAAAAGCATGGGCCTCGTCAATTCTTTTCTCAATATACGACAAAAGGCCATCATCCTGAGAGTCATAATCAAAACAAAGGGCATCTTCACCGAGAAGGCCACCAGGGACAAAATCTCCCCGCTCCTCCGAATCGTTAATCATATCACCGTAAAAGCAGACGGAAAGCCAGCGATTTTGCGGATCGTCGTCAATAATATCCACCATGACAAACAATGGTTTCTTGTTTTCCGCTCCTTTCAGGCCGGCCCTTAACGAATAAGTCACCCCGGGTCTGGAATGAAAACTTAAAACCGTATTCTCTTTTGAACTCATCAACTCTTTGAGTCTGATCAAAGCCGGCTTCATGTTCTGGGAATCGGATTCCCAGCCTTGAAGCATGTTCTCCATTTCCACCTTGTTTTTGTCATCTATAAACATAGTTAACCCCTTTTATGAGAATTGGAGGTTCAAAATTCAACCGCCGGCGTCAAATACCTAATCAAAAACTTCCATATCTCCGTGACCGCATTCCGAGCAACGCAGCGTGGGTTCCCATTTTTCAAAAGCCGCCCGCCAGCCTTCTTCCTCAATCTCTTTTTCGTATTGCTCCTGACATTCATCACAGAGCCATCGATCACCATTCGGCGTTACCCACAGTTTCATAATTCTCTCTTATTTTATTTTTTAGAAAATAATTATTCTTTCGATTGTACAATAGCGGAAATCACTAAATGATTCAAGAAAGAACAGCCCGCTTTTTTTGAACCCCTCCAATGCCCCACAGAAAAATCATGCTGATCATTTCCTGCCAATCTTCACCTCCCACTCTCTCACTATCCCCAGGCCGGAGACGCTCCGTCAACGGGGCAAATAAAAAAGGTGAAGCCATCATGGAGGTCAACATCGGGCCAATAACGACCGGAGAAACAGGGCTTCCTGTTTCCGCCGAAAGAGGCCTGCAGATCTCTCGATCAATAATCTCAATCATCTGTTTTCCCCAGGAAGCCTTATATTCAACTATTTCAGGATGATCGTGGGGAAGCTCGGTGATGGCGACAATCAGGTAATCCCTGTGTGCCTCAAAAAATGTGCCGGCACTGGCTATGAATCGCCCTATTTTGCTCTGCAGGTCATCATCAGTGGTCAATTCCGACCGGGCAATCGCCAGATATCCTTTGAAAAAAACATCCAATATCGCTTTAAGCAGTTTTTGTTTAGAACCAAAGAAATAATTGATCATGGCCAGATTAACATCTGCTGCGGCAGCCAATTCACGCAGACCGGTCCCGGCATAGCCTTGCCGGGCAAAAAGCGCAACGGCGGCCTTGATAATTCGATCTTTTGATTCCGCTGTTGCTTGTTTCTTCTTGACTTTGTAATTCATTAAGCATACTAATTAAACGTTTGTTTAACAAAATACAATCTCATTTTTCCATTTATGTCAAATTTCTTGCCATGGACATTTTGAAATTATTCCTGTTTCCAACAGGTATCTCTTTCCTCCTCTGCGCCTTTACGGTTTCACAATCACTTGCGGCATTTAGTCTTGAAGAGTGCGTTGAGATGGCCTTGAGCAACAATCCGGATCTACAGAAACAGCAGATGAACCTGGATCTTGCCCATACTGATCTGGACGAAGAAAAATCCCGAAATTTCGGTTCCCTTAATATCGTCTCATCCTTCACCCATTATAATCAGCCCCGGACCCTGACGCCCATGACACCGGCCTTAATAATGGATGATCCGGCCGCCGTGCCCTCCACGGAGGATCTCTTTACCGCAGGAATTGTCTACGAGATCCCGCTTTTTACCGGTTTTTCCCAAACCAGAAAAATAGAGGTTGCCGCCCTAGAAAAAAAAATGGCCGCCGCCGCTTTGAAACTGAGTCGGGAGCAGTTGATCTATAATGTCAAGACACTCTATGTCAATATCCTTTCTCAGCAGGCCCAGGACAAGGCGCAGGATGCTTATGTCACGGCGTTACAAAGCCTGCATAACAACATAATCCGCGAGGTTGAACTTGGTAAAAAGGCGAGAATCGACGAACTCAAAGCTGCTGCCGATTTAAAAAACGCTGAGGCAAAAAAATTCCAGATTTCGGCCAATATCAAAGTGATGAAGGCAGCCCTGGCAAGCCTGCTGAATGTCGATCACATCCCGGAACTGCAGGATATCAATCTTGCAGCCGAATCAATAGTTGCGATTGAAGACAACTTTATGGATCAACTCGCGGGATTGCAGCGTTTACGGGCCGCCCGGCTTAATATTGAAAAAAACACGAAACTGGTTGAGAAGGTTAAAGGATCGTTCTATCCCCAGATCGGCCTGAATACATCTTACGGGCAGAATTTCGGTCCCAACGATGATAGTAATAAATACGACGGAGACTGGGAGAATCAGGAAGTCTGGCAGGCAGGCCTCAATCTGAAATGGAATATTTTTGATTTCGGCGAACGCGGAGCCCGGGTGCAGAAGGCAAAAATCCGCGAACGTCAGAGCCGACAGGAACAGACAAAAATAAAATTGGAACTCAGGCGCGCATTGCAGGAAGCCGTTACCAGGATTAATACTGCTGTCTCCGACTATAACAGCGCCGAGGCGGAACTTGCCCTGACCAAGGAAACCGAGACCATAGAGCAGATACGTTTTAAAAAAGGGGCCGCTGATATTAATGACCTTCTCTATGCAAAGGCACGCAATCAACTTGCTCTCAGCCGTTTTCTTAACGCCAGGTGCAGCTATAAAAATGGTTGTTTTTACCTCGATTATCTGCTCGAAAACGGAGAGAACAAATAATAACTGAACAGTTATATTACGGAGTTAAGGGTAGTTTATAGCCCTATCTGAAGAGTTAGAACAAATGAAAAAAATAATTCTGATTATTTTACTGATCCTCCTTCTGGCAGGAGGAGTGATACTTGTAAAAAAACGCAAACAATCCATTGCTGACGCCCCTGTAGCGGCACCGCTCATCTCTACGGTTAAAACAGTGTCACCCCGAACAAAAACAATCCGCCAGACCCGAACCTTTCTCGCCAGGCTGGAATCCGAGCACACCGTCTCTCTTTCTTCAAAGTTAAGCGGTCGAATCAATAAGGTAATGGTCAAGGAAAGCCAGAGGGTCGAGCAGGGCGAACTGCTTGTCCTGATCGACGACCGTGAACTATCTGCCGACATCAAGGCATTGCAGGCAACACTGCATTCGGCCCGAAAAGATTATGATTATAACAGAAGGCTGTATGAACGTAATATTGTCCTGTTTAAAGCAGGCGGCCTGGCCAGAGAAAAGCTTGAAGCCTCGGAAGCCGTCTCCCTGGCCAAAAAATCAGTGGTCAACTCCACTGAACAGAAGATCAGGGCCCTGCAGAGCCGGCTCGATTATCTCGCCATCAAGGCGCCGTTTGCCGGGATCATCGGCACAATTTTTCTCCACCAGGGTGATCTGGCAACTGCAGGCCGTCCCCTTCTGTCGTTGAACTCATTGCCGCAGAAATTGACCTTCCGTTTTACCCATGATGCTAATGAAATCATCCCGGGACAGGAGATTGTCCTGCAAGAGGAAAAGACAGGCAGGATAACCACCCTGTACAATGATGCCAGTGACGGCCTGTCCGTTGCGGAAGTTGCCCTGGCCAGAAACCTGGACCTGCCCAACGGCAGCTATCTTAGCATACAAGTTGTCACCAGGATTGACACTGGCTGCGCCCTGCCCGTCAATGCCCTGCTCCATGAAGAGCAGGGAGAAAGTGTCATGGTTTATGTAAAGGATCATTTCGAACCTTTGCCGGTCACCGTAAAAGCCCGGGACAATGAGTTTGTCCTGATTGAGCCATGTATAACGTCACCGGTTGCGGTGGCATCTGAAGCAAAATTGAGCCTGCTGCCCCTGTATGGCCGGATCCGGATTATGCCGGAGGACAGGAATGAATAGCAGCTGGATTGAACAATTGCTCGGGCGTCCCTATTTTATCTATTCTTTTCTCTGCCTTTTTCTCTTCCTGGGGGTCACGGGATACAACAAAATAGGCCGAAAACTCTTCCCCGAGTCAAACTACCCTGAAATAGCCGTTGTTATCGTCCAACCGGGCGGTTCAGCCAAGACCATTGCCGCAAACATCAGCGTGCCCGTGGAAGAGGAACTCTATACCCTGGACAAAATCCGTCGGGTCTACTCAACCACCTTGGATGAGGTCAGCGTCATCAACGCCGAGTTTGACTACAGCAAGAATCTTGAAATGGCGGCCAGCGATGTCACCAATTCCATCAACAAGATCAGATTCTCCCTGCCCGAGGATATCATGGAACCCCAGGTTCACCAGATTTCCGCCGCCACAGCGCCCATCCTTGTCATTGCCGTCAGTTCGAAAAACAATATGAATCTTGAGGATATTCGCCAGTTTGCTGAAAACGAGATGAAACAGCAATTGCTCAAACTCCCCGGAGTGGCCAACGTGGACGTATTTGGTGGCTACCAAAAAGAAATTCAGATCATTGTCGACAAGGAAAAACTCGATCGCTACGGACTGGGCATAGGTCAGGTGTTGGCTGTTCTGCAGGGGAATAACCGGGATCATGCCATAGGTTTTATCACCAGTGACAAAAGCCGTTATCTTCTCAAATCCCCTGGCCGGGAAAAGAGCATTGACGGAATCGGCTCACTGCGCTTGACCGCGGATATAACCCTGGCGAATGTCAGTGACATTTTTTTTGGCCATTACGAGAACAGCGCTGCCTATTATGGGAATGGCCACGCGGCCATCGCAGTTGCCGTGCAGCGCGGAATTGATGCGGGTGTGATCAGAACCATTGATGGTGTGGAAACGGAACTTGCCGCAATCAGGGCAAAATATCCCGGACTGCGTTTTGAAATCACCGACACCCAGAAGGCTACCATTGTCCAGTCCACGGCTAATATGTTTGAATCCCTGCGTGATGCCATTCTCATGTCCACCTTTGTGGTGTTTCTCTTTCTGGCAAGTTTCAGACAGATCCTGGTGGTGCTGGTTACTATCCCTCTGGTCTATTCCGCAACCATTGCTCTGATGTGGCTTGCGGGTATTGAGTTCAATGTGGTAACCCTGACCGGAATTATCCTGGCGCTGGGGCTGCTTCTTGATGATGCCGTGGTAGTCATGGAGAACATTGAACGGCATTACCGGGAGCTTGGTTCGGAGATTTCCAAGGCTGTCATGGATGGTACCAGAGAAATCATGTTTGCCGACCTTTCCGGCACCATCACCACCATGATCGCCCTTGCCCCGATTCTTTTTGTCGGCGGCTACCCACAGACCGTGTTTCGACCGCTGACATCAACATTACTGCTGGCCCTGGCCGCCTCTTATGTTATTTCAATTACAGCGGTGCCGCTGCTGTCATTAAAAATACTGACTTTGAACCACTCACTTCTTCTTCGTGGCGAAGCATTTTTCCACCGTATTACAAGTAAAGTCAACAACGCTATTCAACAATTTTTTTCTCGGGCAGTTGAGGCGGCCCTCAAACGTAAACTGGTCGCTTTTGTCTATTTTGCGGTATTAATTGTCCTGTTCATCACCAGCGTCAAGGGCGTGATGCCCATTGTCGGCAGGGAACTGATGCCTCCCATGGATACCGGGGGTGTGAAAATCAGCATTACAACAGATGCCAACCTGCCCATTGAGGCAAGCAGGAAAATTATAGAACAGGTTAATAAAATTGTGGCAGAAAATGGTCAACTGGACAGGCTTTCCTCTGCCATCGGCAGTGAACCGGGGATCTTAAGCATGGGCTCCGGCTCCGGCATTGACCACATTTCCGTTACAGCCACCTACGTCAACCGTTATCAGCGTGAAGAATCCATTTGGGATATTGAACACCGGCTGCGTCCGCAGCTTGCAGGCATCGAGAATATCAAGAGTCTGGAGGTGGTGGATTACGGGGCAACTGCATTGTCCAGTATCCGGGCCAATATTGATGTGATGCTTTCCGGCCCTGATTTTGATGACCTGGCGTACGCCGGCAATCAGGTGGAAAAAGCACTGTATGCCACAAAAGGAGTGGTCTCTGTCTCCAGGAACTGGCACCTGGATAAAACTGTGTATAATCTGGCTGTTAATAAAGAACGGGCCGCCTTTTACGGCCTGAAAAATTCAGATATCACCTCCCAGCTCCAAGCCCTGCTGCGCGGTGCCCTGGTTGCAACCTTTCCCAGCATAAACAATGTGGATTTCAGAGTCCGGGTCTGGCTGCCCGCCCGACAGCGAGACCGGCTTGAACTTCTCGGCAGTATCCTGATCGATACCCCTAAAGGAGAAAAAATACCCCTGGATGCGCTGGCCACAGTGACAACAGAGCTTGAACCAGGAGTCATCAACAGGGAAGGCCTCAATTACACCCTCAATGTCTACGGATATCGTGAAAAAGCGGCCATTTCCCATATCATGGACAACTTTGAACAGAGCTTTAAGGGGACTGTGCTGCCGCCATCGGTAACCATGGAACAGGTGGGGGATATCAAGGAGTTCAACAATTCCGCCGGACGAATGGCAACCGCCATTGGTTTTGCCGTTGTTCTGATTTTTTTCACCCTGATCATCTTTTTTAACTCCATCAAGATATCCCTGATGGTCATCCTCTCCATTCCACTGACAATCATTGGTGCTGCCTGGACACTACTGATTCTCAATTACCATGTCTCAATGCCTGCCATGATGGGTTTTATTCTTCTTTCCGGAGTTATCGTCAACAATGCCATCCTGCTGATTCATTTTGCCCGTGAAAAAATGGCTGAAGGGGTAGCAAAAAAAGAGGCCATGCTTGAAAGTATCCATATCCGAACCAGACCGGTTCTGATGACCGCCTTTGCCGTGGCTGCCGGCATGCTGCCCATTGCCCTCGGTTCCGCAATCGGCCTGGAACGGCTGGCGCCATTGGGGGCGGTAGCCATTGGCGGCTTACTTGTCGGCACCTTTCTTACCCTGCTCTTTATTCCCCTTATTTTTATCTGGACCACAACAGATAAAGAATCCTCAATGGCTGTCGAATAATTACTTGAAAATTTCCATTCATACGGCTAAGCCGTAACCGTTCACCGGGGTCTACAAGATTACGACAACCACGATCTGTAATCGTTTACCAGTGCCACAGATTCGGAGTCTCGTTCCTCGCTTACCGGTTCGTTCGGAGTCTGAGCTTACCTGATTTTGGCAGACTCCGAACGGACGAAGATGAGGACTATTTTTCTTCTTATTTTTTCTTCTTATTTTTTATCTTACGCAGGATTTCCCCGTAGTGTTCCTCAGCGCAGTCCGGACACACACCGTGGCTGAATCTGGCCTCAGAGTGCTCGGTGATATACTGTTCCACCTGTTGCCAATAGCCCTCATCATCACGAATTTTCTTGCAGAACGCACAGATAGGCAGGAATCCTGAGAGTTTTTTTACCTCTGCCAGGGCTTGTTCCAGCTTCAGTTTCTGTTTTCTCAAGGTGATATGGGTGTTTACCCGGGCAAGCACCTCGACCTGTTGAAACGGTTTGGTGATATAATCAACGCCGCCTACCTCAAAACCGGCAACTTTGTCCTCAACATTGTCAAGGGCGGTCATGAAGATAACAGGAATCCCGGCATTCTCCTTGTTTGCCTTTATCCGACGACAGGTCTCAAAGCCGTCCATGCCGGGCATCATCACGTCAAGCAGAATAATATCCGGCTGGTAATTGTCGAGCACCTGTAATGCCCGGTCTCCGTTTTCCGCAATGCGAACTTCAAAATTATGTTGTTTTAAAAAGGAAAGCAGAACCTTCAAGTTAGCTGGTTGATCGTCAATAATCAAAATTACAGCATATTTTGTTTCCATTTGTCAGTCCTTTCTGTACATGTAAATATTCGGCTTGTGTGAAAAAGTTTCAAAAAACTCGTCCTGTAAATGTTTGGATAGTGCCCAAGTTCGTTCAAGTCGCCTTGCGAGCTATATTAGTCATATGTGAGTAAGGCGAATCGGACGAAATTTGGGTGCTAGCCGAATATTTACCTGTACATGGCAATAAATTTTTCAATCTCAATAAGTTGAAGGTCATCCGCCAGTTGCTCAATCCGGTGGGCAAACGCTCTATATTTGCCAGACTCCATCTTTAAAATCTCGGCAGACTGTTCCGAAACACCTGTGATATCGCCGGATTGAGCAAGCTTGACAAGATTATCCAGTATATCCTGCGGAGGAGGGAGTATCTCCAGTTCGTTAAGAGACTCTGTTATGCCTTCAGTATATTGCAATTTTATATGAAGCTGGTCGACAAGGGTTTCCAGCAGCTCGGACGTGGAATATGGCTTAATGAAATAGGCGCTGAAGCCATATTTCAGGCAGCGCTGCCTGAGTTTTTTCATATCGGTGATTGAGGCGGTGATGGCAATCACCGGGACATGGGCAAACCTTTCATGCCCCTTCACCTGTTTGGTGGCAGTGAATCCATCCATCTTCGGCATACGCAGATCCATGAGGATCGCATCCGGTTGGAAGCGTTCACAGGCCGCCAGCACCTCACTGCCGTTTTCGGCCTCATCAGTAACAAAACCCAAGGGCTCCAGGGTATCACGCAAGACAGCCCTGTTTGATGCATTGTCATCAACAATCAAGATTTTTTTCGGATCTCCTTTTTTTCCGGAAACGGTGTAACCCATTACCTTACTTTCTTTCGGATCAGTGATTGCAACATCACCTGAAACCACCACTTCGATGGCAAAAGAAAAACAGCTGCCTGGTCCTTCACCCGCCTCCGGTTGCTCGTTGATCGGGCTGACCAGCTGCAGTGTGCCACCCATAAGATGGATCAGCTTACGGCTGATGGCAAGCCCCAGACCAGAACCTTCGGCATACTTCAGCCGTTCGCCGGTCTGCTGGAAGGGTTCAAAAATCTTCTCCTTCATTTCCTGCTTGATACCTACGCCGCTGTCCTCGATGCTGATCGTTAACAGTGCCTTATTGGGCGTAACCGGTCGTGATTGGACATGCAGTGTACAATGTCCGCTGTTGGTGAATTTGACCGCATTGGAAATCAGGTTCAAGATCACCTGGCGCAAGCGCAGCTCATCGGTCTCAATAACCGCGGGAAGCGACGTCTCCGGCTCATAGAAAAAATTAAGCTCCTTTGCCCACGCCTTGATCCTGAAAATATCCACGATTCCCTGGAAGAACTCAGGCAGCCGGAACTTTGATTTCACCAGTTCCATTTTGCCGGCCTCAACTTTTGAGAGGTCGAGAATGTCGTTGATAAGCATCAGTAGATGCTGACCTGCCTGATGTATGGTTTTGATGCCACTCTGCTGTTTCTGCGTCAGGGACGTATCCCCGGCAAAAAGCTGGGTATAGCCCAAAATGGCATTAAGCGGTGTGCGCAGCTCATGGCTCATGTTGGAGAGAAAAACCGATTTGGCCTGGTTGGCCGCCTCAGCCTTTTCGGCCATCTTTCTTGTGATGGAAATAGCCTCCTCAAGCCGGCTGTTTGTTGTAATCAGATCTGTTTTAGCCTGTTCCTGTTCAGTTATATCACGAATTATATTAATTTTACTTACACTTCCATCTGGATTGGTAAGGGGTCCTGCAATGACATCGAAACACCGGCCGTCAGCTGTTGTAGACTGATAGCGTACTGTCTCGCCTGCCTCGATTACTTTATTGAGACAGCAATAGGGAGACGGATTATCCAGACCTCCGAATGATTTATAGCATATCTTGCCGAGCTGATCACCAAACCAGTCAGTTACTGTCCTGTTCATGTCACGTACACGATAATCCGCATCCACAACAGACAGGCCCAGGCCGATATCATCAATTGCAGTGATGTAGCGTTGCAGGTATTCCTGTTCTTTGCTTTCGAGCAACGCCTGTTCAGCCTCTTTATTCTCTGTTATATCGAAATGAATCCCCACGGCCCGCAAAGGATTCCCCTCAGCGTCCCGTTCAAAAACCTTGCCCACATCAAGGACCCAGACCCATTTCCCGGACTTATGCCGTAAGCGATGCTCGCTCTTGTAGACAGGAGTACGGCCTTGCAGATGATCCGTGAGAATCCGCCTGATCTCTTCCGCTTCATCCGGATGGACAATCTTCTCCCAGGTGGAAAAATTGGGTTCTATCTCATCCAGGCTATAGCCTATGATCTCTGCCCAGCGTTCATTAAAAATTACGTTTCCGGTAACTACGTTCCAATCCCAGGTGCCGATTCTTGCCCCGTCAATAATCAGTTCAAGACGATTCTTGGCCTCCATGATCTCTTCTTTCATAAGCATTGTCTGAGTTATATCAACAAGATAACCCTGATAATGACTAATTTGCCCTTGGCTGTCCCGCACCAAGGTGGTGGTATCAAGGACCCAGACTGGTTCCCCCTTATGGTTTGTCAGGCGGTACGGTTCATGGATAAAGCTGCTGCTTTCAGGGCCGGAACTGTCTATTACTTTATCGGTCACCCTTTGCAGGTCATCCGGATGGATAAGATCTGCGTACTTTATAGAACCGTCCAAAAAATCTTTCGCCGAATAACCCAAAAGATTAAAGACATTTGCAGAGATCTGCTCCACTGGCCAGTTCTCACTGTTCCGCCAGGTAAAGGTCACAACAGGACCATTCATGAACATATCCCGCTCTCGCTGCAAAAGATTTAAGGTATTATGTTGCGCAGTGATATCACGGACAATTCCCAGTGAACGTAGTGGTTTTCCATCCTGATCATACTCTGTGGAACATATTTCCCGTACCCACTTTTCCGTACCATCATTTGTTAGGATGCGATGCTGAATATCATAGAGCTGACGATTTTTCACCGAGTCCAGATAGGAGGTTTTTACAAAATCACGATCGTCCGGATGGACTCTCTCCAGGAAGGCTTCAACGGTGGCTGTAAATTGCCGAGTCTGCAGACCAAAGATACGATATATTTGATCAGACAAACTTAAGTGATTGGTTCTGATGTCATATTCCCAATGGCCAAGATTGGCAATCTTCTGTGCCTCTAAAAGCTGTTGCCGCTGCCTTTCAAGTTGCTTTGTATTGGTCTCAAGGATCTTTCTTTTACTATCTTGCAGATAGTAGGTGAATAAAATCAAAATCAAAAGCAACAGACTCAAAGAAAAAATAAGCCTGAAATGATGTATTTCATTTATGAAGAAATTTGACCGGCTTCTGACCGTCAAAAAAGCAATCATCTCATGAGTTATAGGATTTAAAACAGGAATTGTGGTGAAGACCATGTCTATGGAAGGAGCATAGAGTGACATTGCCCGGCCACTGTGGGCATTGGCCAAGACCGCATCAGTTATATTTTTTTGCGGTTTAAGCTCTTTCATATCTTTACGAGATACGTTTTTGAGGGCTGCTAAAACGTTTTTGTCATAAAGATAACCTTTGTGGTGAGATTTCCTATAGGCTTTATTCTGTTCGTCTGGAAACACTTTTCTCTTTATCGTCTCTTCCTTGATAACAAAATTACTAAGCACATGGTATTGTTTCATCATGGAAGAGGTCAGGGCTTCCGGGCCAAACGAGATTTCCACGCTGCCAAGATGGGTCTGGTCATCAGCCGTAATTGGAAAAACAAATCGATAGCCGTTGTAGATTCTTCCCTCTTCAAAACCATCAATCGGCGAATGCTCTGTATTTACATAGTTCACTGTTTCCCGTATACCTGTTAAATTATCACCAAATTTTTCAGGTCGATGAAAGCGCAGAAACGATTCATTATTCTTGAGATGAAAATGGAGCTGTCTCAATTTCGCTGTCTTTTGCAGTTCTTTATAACGTGGCATGATTGTGGCAAGCAGTTCTTCTCGTAGCCTGTTCTTCTGCTCTTCATCGGCAGTGAGCAGTTTTTGGTACACATCCAGGATGTCAAATCTTTTCATTAAACCTGAATGAATATTTACGCTTAACTGCTTGTATTGATCGTAAATAGTATTATAGGCAAATTGATATCTATCTGTGATGAATTGCAGGTGTTGCTTCTGGTTTTGATTTTTTCTGCTGTCTAATAAAAAAAATAAGACAGCTGCCAGGACAACAAAAACAAGTATCAGTATGACCTGTAATTTTGTGTTCCTTTCTTTTTTTTCTTTCATGACAGTTCTGTCGACAATTTTTTGTGCTCAAAAAAACAGCAGCCCATCTCTCCAGCCATAGCAAACGGAAAAACTCAGGAGTATGTTCAATTTTTTTATATTACCGTAGGACAACGAATCAAACAAGGTTGGAAAAACTCTGACTGTAAATGTATAAATAGTGCCCTAAGTTCGTTCAAAGTCGCCTTGCGAACTATATTAGTCATATGTGAGTAAGGCGAATCGGACGGAATCGGGGTGCTAGACAATATTTTGCAGATCAGGTTAACGAAGTGGATAACCCCCAAAGAAAATATAAAATAACAAGGCTGTACTGTTAGGTGGTTGGGGCAATTATGTTGCACCAACTTCTTCCGGAGAACGAAATCACATCTGTTCCAAAGGAGAGCTTACAAATGGCCCAATTTCCATTCATTCCATCTGACCGGCATAGAACCATAAAAAAAGGCCTTACAACGAAAACGCTGTAAGGCCTTAATTTTTTTGGTGCCGAGACCAGGAATCGAACCAGGGACACACGGATTTTCAGTCCGTTGCTCTACCGACTGAGCTATCTCGGCAAAACCGAGGTTACAATACGGAAAGGTTATTCTATTGTCAAGAAATTTCTCTCGTCAATAACCTGGGTCAGGGCAAGTTTATCGTGCCATGTTTCCTGATTCCTGTCCAGAATCGCCCACAGAAAACCCGCACCAATGGGCAGGGCGGAAAGGAGAAGGCCAATAAAACGCAAAAACGAAACACCGAAGGAAAGAGTTTCGGAATCCCGGCTTCTGACCCTGAGCCCCATGAACATTTTACCTATTGTCTGGCCGCCACAGGCATGAAACACGACAAAATAAGCAGTTGCCAGACAAAGAGGCAGAGTCAGGACAAGCAGCAAACCGCCAAGGGTCAAATTAATCAGGGCATGAAAACCAAGAAAAAAAGACTGCTGTACGGATATGCCAACCAGAACCAAAGCACCGCAATAGAGACAATTTAAAATAGCCAGATCAATGGCGAAGGCCATCGACCTGGCCCATAACATCCTGTTTGCCGGACCAGGATCCGAACAGAAGGATGAAGATGTCCCCGCTGCAAGCTCCATTTATTTTTTAAGCTCCTTCACTGGCGGCCGACTCAATTTTCAGCTCTCCGATTGCCGGATTATCTTCTAGGGCGAGTGAACCAAAATCTTCGCTGCTACTGCTCTCAGAATTCTCTTCGCTCACACTGCTTACAGACATATCAAACATCTCAGGATTGTCCTGATCTTCCATGTCGTCCAGAGTAAGAGCCTCAAGCTCAATAACCTCTTCTTCACTTGATTCTTCACCAGACTCTGTGAGATCGGATTCTACTTCATCTTCAATAACTAAATCAGAGAGATCGATTTCATCCAGCGCCACTTCAACCTGATCCGGTTCATCCTCCATATCGACTTCAATGTTGAGTTTCACGCCCCTTTCCATTTCATCGGGGATCTCAACGACCGATTCAGGCTCGGATTCCAGGCCCGGGCCAGTATCAGACTCCAAGTCCAGATCCGCATCAGAATCAGCCTCATCCTCATCAGCAGACAACTGCAAATCCGCCAAATCGTCATCTAAATCATCATCGTGAAAATCAAGATCTTCCTGCAAAACCGATTCTTCACCAGACTCCTCATCCTCAAGCCCGGAAAAATCAATTTCAGGAGACTCTGTCACGTCCTCATCAAGAGACAAATCCGCAGAGTCGGACTCTTCTTCATCAGAGTCCAATTGAATTTCAAGCTGCTCTTCTTCAACGGCTTCCTCATTCTCACCGAGAATATTCGAATCACTTTCCACTTCTTCCGGGAGAGGTGTTTCTACCGATGTGTCTCCGGCAAGACTTCCCCCAACTACGGAACCGAGAAAAAAAGAAAACTGAGTCTGAAGCGCAGTACCTTTCAATTCTTCCATTATCTTTGAGACATCGTGGGCACACTTGGGACATAACTCCACCTGGTCAAAAGAAATAAATCCACATTTAGGACATCGCATTACTTGTTTCCTTCGTTGTTTTAACCAGCAGGCTCGCTGCTGAGGGCTTACGGTATAAGGCTCAAGCGGAAAAGGACCTTTTCCCTTATTTCATCTGCCTTCCACCTTTTTCATCCCGGGTGTTCTGAAAAGATAAATCCCCAGACTGAAAATGCAAAATCTTTAAAAAATATTGTATTATAAAATTCTCGGATCGGTCAAGAATTTATGATTTTTTGCTGAAATAGCCTGAATCAACAGAAGAACAAGATAGAGAAACATACGCAGGACTTGCAAAACAAAACAGTTCCGGCTAATTATATGCCGGATTAAAAAATTTGTAAGATCACCAGCACCTCACGGAGTCGGAGTTTATACCCTGGTTTCAAGGGTGCTTACCTCTTCGCCCGTTTAGGCCTTCTCACATAGAGGGGCTTATAACTCGAAGGCCAAAACGAACAGGTAAGCGAGGAACGAGACTCCGAATCTAAGGCACTGGTAAACCCTTACAGCCCTGAGTTTACCAAGGGTTATACGAACTATTACAAAAATTTAACCACTCTACGACACTTTTATTTTCAGTGAGACCCGTTTCAATGAAATTTTTTAAAACCATTTCAATCGCTATTGCTTTATTCTTCATTATTGTCCTCGAAGGCTGCCAGTCCAAACATGTTCAACATCTGGCCTCGGATGTCTGTCTGCTAAGTCCAGGAGTGACCAAACAAGAGGTTCTCACCTATCTGGGAGTGCCGAATGAAAGGCGTCTTAATGAGCAGGGAAATGAAATATGGCTCTACTTTCAGGTCCATAAAAGTTTTTTACGAAAAACACCGTTCATTGGAGACAAACTGGGAGATGAAAATTACGACATGGTCACCGTCACCTTTTTCAACGAGGCGGTTTCCACCTGCATCTACCGCGCTTACACAGAAGAGCAAATGAAAGAAATGGGGATAATGACTCCTGATGAAAAATGATGCTATCAGATACGAAACATCACGCCTTCGCATGGTAAAGGAACAACTTATTCCCCGCGGCATCCATGATGAACTCGTACTCAACGCCATGGCCAAGGTTCCCCGCCATCTCTTTGTTCAGGATGCCCTGGAAAGCCAGGCATACGGCGATTTTCCCCTGCCCATTGGAGAGGGACAAACTATTTCTCAACCCTATATTGTCGCCCTCATGACCCAGGCTCTTGAACTGAAAGGAGATGAAAAGGTGCTGGAGATCGGTACCGGCTGCGGCTATCAATCAGCAATTCTTGCGGAAATCTGCAAACGGGTCTACACCATCGAACGAATCAAGGCTCTTCATGTTCATGCCAGGAAAAAATTTGACCGACTCAAATACCTGAATATCACCTATAAAATAGATGACGGAACAGTAGGCTGGCCCGAATATCAACCATTTGACGCTATTATGGTCACCGCCGCCGGACCGAAAATTCCGGAAGCCCTCATTGAACAGCTGGCTGATCCCGGCATCATGATTATTCCGGTGGGCGACCGCTACAGCCAGGATCTTCTGGTGGTGAAAAAGAAAAACGATCAGACATCAACCACCTGTATAGAAAAGGTCCGCTTTGTCAGCCTGATCGGCTCCCAGGGCTGGAGTTGAGGTTTACATAACCAGACTGATCACGACAAAGCCTGCAATCAGCAGCACGACAAATACAAGACAGAGAAGATTAAAATACCGGTCAACAAAAATTTTGGCCGGCTCCCCCCACTTTTGCAGAATCCAGGCCACACAAAAAAAACGCAGAGACCTTGCCGCCACCGAAGTCAGCATAAACACGCCTAGATCAACCTGGGCCACGCCGGCTGTAATCGTGACCAGTTTATAGGGCAGTGGCGTCAGTCCGAAGACGAAAACGATCCAGGCATTCCAGTGGTCATAAACCTGAAAAAGATACTCTCCGCCCAGACTGTCGCCTAACATATGTATCAGGTAAGGAGGCAGGGGAATATCAAGACGGCCGTTCACGGCCAGAAGATGAACATGGGCAATATTTTCGATAATCCACAATCCCACGGTCTGCCAGGCATAAGCACCAATACCATACCCCAGAAGCCCTCCAACAACTGAAGCAACTGTGCACCACGCTGCCAGCCGGGCCCAGAGTTTCGGAGCCCCGAGAACCAGGGGAATCAGAAGAATATCCGGCGGGATAGGAAAAAAACTGCTCTCCATAAAAGCAATGAGAACCAGGGCCGGCAGCCCATAACGGGTTTCAGCCCAGCTCAACACCCAGTTGTAGAATCTTCGATGAATCCCGATTGAATATGGGGGTTCCGGTTTTTTTTTGGTTTCTATTGTTTCCATATTGTTATCAATCATTTTTCAGCCAACCTCTACCGTCCGGGCAAGCTTTCTTACCTCGGCCATGGTCTGGGCCAGATCAAAGGTGATAATCTCTTTATCCCGCATGACAAGTTGGCCGTCAATGATCACTGTCCTGACATCACTGCCCATTGTCGCATACACTAAAATGTCCTGATTGTAAAAAGGGGTCAGGTGGGGCTTATTGAAGTCAACCAGAATCAGATCGGCTTTCTTACCCGCTTCAATACGGCCGACAAACTGATCAAGACCAAGAGCTGCAGCGCCCTTAAAAGTGGCCATCCCCAGAACCTTTGCGGCCGGCATGACAGCGGAATCAAGCCGGGAGACCTTATGCAACTTGGCGCAATGATCCATTTCCCAAAAAAGATCAAGATTGTTATTGCTGGCACAACCATCGGTACCAAGGCCGATGACAATATTTCGCTCAAGCATTGCCGACAATGGTGCGATGCCGGAGGCCAATTTCATGTTGCTTGCCGGACAGGTCACGACCCGGACGCTGCTCTTTTGGAGAATATCCAGATCTCTTTCGTCAAGCCAGACGCAATGCACACATACGGTGGAGCTGTCCAAGACACCAAGAGCATGGAGATGCTCCACCGGAGAAAGCCCATACTGCTGCCGAATCCGGTCAATTTCAGAACGGGATTCAGCCAGGTGAATAAAATAATCCACTCCCTTTGAACGGGCCAGATCCTTGGCTTTTTTCAGGGTTTCCGGGCCGCAGGTGTAAGGGGAATGACAGAACACCGCCGGACTGATCCGCCCATCAGCACCCCACTCATCAATAAATTGTTCCACCGTACTGATATTGTCCGCCGGATCGGCAACGCCGGGTGCCGGAAAATCAATGATACCATGACCGGCGACTGCCCGCATGCCGGACTCACGTAAAGCCTTTGCAGCGGCAAACTCGTAAAAATAGGCATCGGCAACGGTGGTGGTGCCGGACATAATCATTTCCGCCGCCGCAAGTTTTGTACACCAGTAGACCATTTCCTCGGTAACAAAATTGGCCTCGGCCGGAAAAATATACTGCTCAAGCCAGGTCATCAACGGCAGATCATCAGCCAAGCCTCGAAAAAGGGTCATGGCGCAATGGTTATGACAATTGACCAGCCCCGGCATGACAAGACAGCCCGCCGCATCAATGGTTAATTGCGAAGAACATGAGCGGGGCAAGGCGCCCATGCTCCCTGTCTCGACAATGATCCCGTCCCTGATCCGGACAAAACCTTCGGGAATTATCCCGGTTGCTTCCTGAGACAGGGTGAGAAGCATCCCGTTGACAATCAATAAATCATCCCGCATATTTTTCAGACATCCTGTTCTTTTTTATTTCCGACACGAGTCAAATTCAAAAAAATCAGTTAAATTGATACATGAATCATGTATAATATGCACCAGGAAATAAATAAGCTAAAACCTTTTTTCATAATTTACTTTAAAAAAACCGACTGTGTCCGGTTTAAAATTTGCATATAAAAATACTGTATTTTTAAAATGGTTTTGACCTCAATATTCGTAAATATTCGGATAGCACCTCAATCACAATATATCATTCAAGGAGCCAAAATGATAAAAAAAATGGCATTCACCATGCTTCTCGCTGCAAGCCTGACCACGGCCTGCGCACCACCACAGACCAACACCGGCAAGGGAGGTGCTTACGGTACAGCGGGAGGGGCTGCCGCCGGAGCCATTCTCGGCCAGGCCATAGGTGGTGACACCGAAGCAACTCTCTGGGGCGCAGCTATCGGCGCTGCCGTGGGCGGTCTGACCGGTGCCGGTGTCGGGAAAATGATGGACAACCAGGAAGAGGAGATGAGACAGGCCCTGGCCAGCTCGGAAGCGGCCTCGATCCGCCGAGAGGGAGACATGCTTGCAATCATGTTCAAAAGTGATATGACCTTTGATTTTAATTCAGCCAAGGTCATGACCGGCCTGTATTCGGAAATTGACCGCATCTCCTCGGTTATGCAGCGTTATCCACAAACCCTGATACGGGTGGAAGGACATACCGACAATATCGGTACGGAAACCTATAACATGGACCTGTCAAGAAAACGTGCCCAGGCGGTCAGCGACCTGCTTGTCCAGCGTGGCATCAGCAGCCAGAGAGTGAGCATCATTGCCTTTGGTGAATCAAATCCCATTGCCTCAAATGAAACAGAAAGCGGGCGACAGATGAACCGCAGGGTGGAAATCAAAATTGCACCGACCCAGTAACGGCCATCCAGGCGAACCGGCACAACCGATAAGCAAATGAAATGAGACATCGAGAAATGAAAGTCAATCTCTCGCAGAGACGCAGAGAAAAGCTCTGTAGCTCTCTGAGAAACTTTCATATAAAAACAAAAATAAAACAAAACTGATTAAATAAAAAAAGCTCTCTTCCTTATTCAGGGAGAGAGCTTTTTTTATTTATCGATCTAAAATAATTTTCAAATTTTCCGCTTGCCAGTTCGACTCTTTCTATAATACCATTTTTTATAACGATTCACCCTCCTCTACTTCAAACAGGTATTACGAAAGAGCAAACCGATGGGAAACAATAATCTGGTATTTTTGGAAGTTATTGAATGGCAAGACGAAACAGGCCAAGAAATTCTACATCGTATCCCGGAGCAGGGCTCAGCTGAAATCAAGCTCGGAGCTCAACTTATCGTCCGGGAGAGCCAGGCCGGCATCCTCTTCTACAAAGGCAAAGCCTGTGACGCCTTTGGTCCGGGCAAACATACATTATATACCGGCAACATCCCTATCCTGACTAAAATTCTCTCGATCCCCTGGGGGATGACCAGTCCGTTGCGGGCCGAAGTCTATCTGGTCAACATGAAAATCTTTCCCAACCTCAAATGGGGAACCCGCAACCCGGTCGCTTTCCGAGACAGCGAACTGGGGTTGATCCGCTTGCGGGCCCATGGGATTTTCAATATCCAGGTGACCCAGCCGGTGCTGTTTATCAATACCTTGTCCGGCACCATGGGCCGTTTTACCACGGTTGATATTGCAGAATACCTCAAAAGGATTATTGTTTCCCGCTTCAACGACTATCTTGGCGAACAGCTTGACACGCTTTTTAACCTGCCCGGCCGTTATGATGAGCTTTCCATCGGCTTACAAAAACGGCTACAGAATGATTTCAGCCGCTTCGGAATGGCGCTGGGAAATCTTTACATCACATCCATTACACCACCACCTGATGTGCAGCAAAGCATTGACGACAAAAGCCGACTGTCAGTGATCCAGGATATGGATAAGCTGATCAAACTCAAGGCCGCATCAGCCATGGAAAAATCAGCCGAGTCCCAGACAGGCACCGGACAAGGAATGGGAATGGGGATGGGCCTGATGATGCCGGCCATGCTGGGCAACATGTTCCTGCAACAGAAGTCGGCAATCGACACACATAAAAAACAGACCAAATGCCCGGACTGCGAGCAGATGATTCCTGCCGATGCCCGTTTCTGCCCACAATGCGGTCACCAGCTCTTGATCCTCCAACAATGCGCCAACTGCGGTAAAAACCTGACGCCCAAAAACCGTTTTTGTCCACAATGCGGCCACCCGGCTGACGACAAGCCCAAACCTGTATTCTGCTCCAAATGCGGCAATGAAAATTTACCAGGGGCTATATTCTGTAACCAATGTGGTGAAAAAATCTAACCGAAGATGAACCTGACCATTGATCAACCCTGTCCCCAATGTGGAGGACCAGTGGAACTTGGCGAAGCAGACCATGTCCTGATCTGCCCATACTGCGGCACGAAAAACTTTCTCTCTACCTCCATGCCCGCGCTGCTGCTACCACCTGCCCGGGAATATCAGAAGATGATCTATGTTCCCTATCTCCGCTTTCGGGGCAGTGTCTTTTCCTGTATCGACAACACAATTCATTACCAGGTGACAGACACCTCGCTGCTCGGAACTCCACTCAATATCCTGCCAGCCAGTCTGGGAATCCGTCCCCAGGCCATGAAAGTCCGTTTTGCCACGAACAAACTTCAAGGGACCTTTCTCAAATGTCTCCATGACACCGACGCGGCTGTGGAAAGGGCTGGATCTTTACAGAACATCATGGCCGGTCAGACTCTTTACCACCGCGCCTATATCGGTGAAACGCTCAGTCTGATCTACCAGCCGCTTTATCTTAAGGACGAAAAACTTGGCGATGCAATTACCGGCAAACAACTGGCCCGGCTGAAAGGTGGTCTATCCGGCCTTAAGAGAGTAACAGAACCCGATCCGCCGCTTGACCTAAACTTTCTCGCCACCTTGTGTCCTCAATGCGGCTGGAATCTGAACTGTACCAGTGACAGTGTCGTGCTGACCTGTCCCAATTGCCACACGGCCTGGCAGGCGGCAGGAAAACATTTTTCCCAGGTAAACTGCACTTGTATGGGCTGCGATAATGAACAGGCCCTCTATCTGCCCTTCTGGAAAATGGATATTGATTGCCGGGGAATCCGGCTGGAAAACTTTGCTGATTTTGCCCGGCTGGCGAACCTGCCTCAAAAAAATAAACCGGACTGGGAACAGCGGAAGCTGTCCCTGTGGAGTCCGGCTTTCAAGGTGCGACCTAAGATTTTTCTACGGCTGGCAAGTCAATGCTCCACCCTGCTTGAAGAATATGACGAAGAAAAAATGATTCCAGCCAACTGCCATCCAGTCAACTTACCGCTAAGCGAAGCAGTTGAAAGTTTGAAGATCATCTTGGCCGGCATTGCGGCCAACAAAAGAAAACTGCTGCCAATGCTGCCCGATATGCGCATTTCCACGACTTCAGCCACTCTTTTCTACCTGCCTTTTGACAACACAGGCTATGATCTCAGGCAAATGGAAACAAAAATCAGCATCAACAAGCAAATTCTGGCAAGGGGCAATGATTTGTGAATGGGGGATGAGATGAATGGTTATTCGCCAAATAGCGAATAACCATTCAAGGGTGTTTCTATTGTTACACGACCTTATAACCTTTCACTGGGGCGCTAACCCAACTTTGTGCGAATAATTCTCAAAAATTGCGTAACTATCTAACTTTTTTGCAAGGCTCTAACTCAACTTTCCGGGTTAATGTATTGTATGGATTTAATGATGTTTTTTCGTAG
>JAOZOY010000061.1 GCA_029933005.1 Deltaproteobacteria bacterium | reverse complement strand
AAGACCTGAAAGCCATCCTCGGTTAATCGTGTTTTGACGAAAAAAAGCCTGTTGCGCTGATAAGTGCAACAGGCTTTTCTTTTTTGCTTCTTAAGCGTTAACGGAGATCTCCTCTAATGACACTTGTTTTACGGTTGCAGACTGATCTTCGACAAAATGGAAATACACCTGTTATCATCTGCTCAAAACAGTATCACGATACCCTCCGGCTTTTTATGAAGTTCACATATCAATCGTCAAGTAGCAGGAAGGGTATCCATGGCATGGCTTTCACCTCTTTCACATTAATACAGTTAGTTTTGCTCTCTGCATCTGAACCATTTGGACCAGTAACAGTCAGGCTCACCGTATATATCCCGGGACTTGAAAAAACATGCTGTGGGTTGCGATTAAAACTATTTGTTCCGTCTCCGAAATCCCAATACCATGAGGTGATTGATCCTGAAGATAGATCGGCAAACTGAACAGTAAGTGGCGAAAATCCATCAAAGAGATCAGCCTTAAAATTTGCAATAATCGGTGTAATAATATCGACAATGTCTTGTCCTCCAACTGTACCACCAGTAAGATCAAACCATCCTATATCGTTAAAGAATTCATCCATTGCAGCTATTCTCAATTTGCCGATATTTGGTGCCAGAATCCATACCTCCTTCATCTCAAATGTTTCTGATTCATCTTGAACAGTGAAACTGAAAGTCATTACTATTGATCTACAATTATCCACTGACCCCAGGGGAATAGATACAGAACCGATCTTTTTTGACTTCACTGTCAAATTCACATTGATGCTATACCCCTCCGCTGAAAGAGTAGTGCTTGATTGAAGAGAACCGCCATTCTTTAATATTGAATCGTTAAGTATGGTAAGTGGACTGTCAAAAGGATAACTTTCATCCTCAAGACTTACTCCATACATGTTAAGATTAGTGCCAGAATGCCCATAATAAGCTTTACTGCCATCCTGAGAATCATATTCAAGAAAACATGTATTCCCATTGTACTCAACCTGAGTATAACGATAAGTGGTATAATATGTTGTACCAGCTATGTCGACTTCATAATATCTTACATCATTGTTATTTAAAGGAAAGTACGATTGAACATAGGTAGAGGGTGAGGATCCAGCTGCTTGAAAAGATTCTCCTGAAAAAGAAGCGTTCGGAGAGTAATTTTTCTCTAACTTAAAAACTTCCTGTTGATTGACCGAGGAAATAATTTTTAGGAAAACGTTTTTTATATTCGCATTCAGTTCTTCAGCAAATGAATTGGATGAAATTGCAGAGATAAACAAAATAAACGAACATATTAAAATTGTTTTAATTATATTTCTTCTACAAACCATCAGCACTTTCCTTATCTAAATGTAGTCTCTTAGGACTCGCTCAGAAACAAATTCACATTTTAGAGGTGACACTGTAACACATCTTACAGCGGTCTTGCGATCACAGGCACCGAAGGTAAGTGAACGAAATGAGACTCCGATCTCCGGCACCTGTAAACGCTTATAGAATAAGGAGTTACCTGAAAGCTTGGTGATTTTACCCCGTGATTGGTTACCGGTCTTATTCTGTCAAAATCCTCACGTAGCCAACCCAAGCCTGCTGTACTCTGCGTCACATCGCCCTCCTCAAAATGCCAACTTATTTCTGAGCAAACCCGAAAATCAATTTTTGATGTCTATGGAAAATTTCTCAAAAAGTCAACAACTATTTATTGTTTCGATGCGAATGAAAAGAGGCTTGAGTATCAATTTAAGGAACAGGACAGAGGATTTCCTCCTGCAGGCGTTCTCCGAACAAAACAAGTATTTTGGCGTGGCAACCCGGGCAGAGCCAGCGCCTCGACATGAAAAAGCGAGCAAATAAGCGAACGTAGGGGAGACTCCGACCTGAAAAATCCATAATCGCGCTGAAACTGATCTTCATATTCCAAGACAAAACGCTGGGAAATGTTCATACAGAAGCCGCCACTGAGGCAGCGCATTATGTACCTTTTAAAACTATTTTATTCGATTTCTTAAATCGGCAGAATATGAATTTTTTCTTCCACGGGGTGACGTCCTTTCAAAAAAAGCCCCTTTCTGCCGTCAATACTGATAAAATCGCCAAAGCGGATGATCTGACCATCAATTTCGCAGCGCTCCTCAGTCTCATACACACGCAGCGTGCGACAACCCACTACGCAGGTTTTCTCAAGACGCAAGGTTACCACCGAGGCATGGGATGTCTGGCCACCGCGGGCCGTGAGCAGTCCATCTGCAAGTGAAATCTCCCGAATATCCTCGGGGACCGTATCCTGCCGGATAAGGATGAGCGGGGTATCCGGGTCTTCCCTGCGGAGCTGTTTGACATTTTCCTCCGTAAAAACGGCGCGACCGGACAAGGCGCTGCCGCTGACTCCAATACCCTTACCAAGGAAATCACGCCCGGACTGCGCTTCATCCACGAAGACGTTAAAGCGTTCTTTTTTCTTGATGGTGATCATGTCCCTGGTCTGCAGAATATAAAGATCAGAACGTCTGGGACCTTCAAAGGTAAACTCGATTTCCTGGGGATTCCATCGTTTTTCATAAACGAGGTCACGGGCTATGGCAAGAAGTTCATCATAGATTTCCGGTGATTTTTTTTCCAGGGTGAATTTTATGGGACGGCCATCAATCTCGGCCTGCTCCACGGAAACGGGATAGGTGGTGACCAAGCCGCCGACGATATCCTCACCCTGATCACTGCTGGCATAATCACCCCACAGGGCAACCCGCCGAACCTTGCGGTAGGGATGGGCTGTAAAGACCACGCCGCTGCCGGAGTGGGATCCCAGATTACCAAAAACCATGCTTTGAACAATCACGGCAGTGCCCCATGAGTCGGAGACATCCATCAATTTTCTGAAATCTCTTGTTTTTTGGGCATTCCAGGAGTTCAGCACCATTTCAACCGCCTCGATGAGTTGCCGCCAGGGATCGTCCGGAATAGTGATCCCGAGATCACGGATGGTCTGTTGATAATTTAAGGCAAGTTCTTTCATCTGACCAGCGGAAAACAGCCTTTTTACGCTCACCCGATGTCTGGCTTTAGCCTCGTTCATCAAAGCCTGAAAACTTTCCCGGTCCACGCCCAGAGCCATGGCCCAGGACTGCAGAAATCTCCGGTAATTGTCCCAGGCCAGGTATTCCTGACCCGTAGTCTGGGCAAAGCCCTCGACAATATCCCTGTTCACTCCGACGTTATGAATGGTGGCCATCATGCCGGGCATGGAAATGGCGGCGCCACTGCGTACCGAAACCAGCAGAGGCATATCCGGATCACCGTAAAGGCGGCCTGTCTTATCTTCAATCTGGGTCAAGGCCTGGCGAACCTGGCTCATGAACTCATCACGGGCCTTGAAAAAATCCTTAACCACGGGCCAGCAGCGGAAAATCTCGGTGGTGATGATAAAACCCGGCGGTACCGGCTTATCATCATCGGCCAGCAGGGTCAGATTAAAACCCTTATTGCCGAGAAGAATCAAATTATGGGTCTCGGGATTCCGCCGGTGCAGCAGATGAATGACCTTTTCCGGATTATAGGTCATCAGAAGGTCAAGACGTTCTTCATCCAGGACTTCTATTTGCCGCTCCAGGGTCTGGTAAATCCTGGTGATAAAATTATCCAGATGCTGCAGGCCAAAAGTAGTGGCAATCAGGTCACGGAGAAAGGCCTCGGACAAACGATGAATGCTGGCCTTGGTCGGCAGATCCACCACGTCGTCGGTAGGACCTTTCCCCTGCCCGGAGGGTTCGGCCTGGTTCCAGAGATTGCGATATTTTGCCAGCAGATTTCTTGAACCGATCTGGGGAATGATAATGGAAAGATTATTCTGGTGAATATTGGTGTAATAGGCATAAATGACATCCTTGACCCCTTCTGAAAGACCGCGCAAAATATCCAGATACTGGGTATAGGAAAACCGCCTGAGTTTCAGGGAACTTGACAGCAGCGAGACATAGGTCTGCAGCCTGCGGCTGGATATACCGTCAATATTCAGGGCTCGCAGATACAGCTTGAGGCATTTGACAATGTTGATAAAAGTGGCCCGGGTGATAAAAGAGAGATTCACCGTGGAAGGCAATTTTTCCAGATAGATGTTGGCCAAATTTTCCAGCCGGAAAGTCAGGCCCAGGGCATCAAATTTTTTCTCGCTGTAACGACCATAAACCGATGGAATGTCCACAGCAATATGCCTTTTATGATAAATATCCTCCTGCACGGCAAAAACCTCGTCACTCAGGATAATATCCTTCAATTTCTCCAATCCGCCGAGAAGGGCGCCAAGACACTGAACGGTGTTACATATCTCAAGGTCGGCAAGCAACTCCTCCAGTTCCGGAAAGCCGGAGTTAATTGCCAGCTCAAGCTGCTGGCGAAACTGCTGCAGACCCAGATTGTATTTCTGGTCCAGCAGTTTGTACATCTTGACCAACAGAGAAAACCGGTTGAGCTCGACCGGGTTCAAATCTGTTTGCTCGGCCAGAAAGAGATCGATCCGCTGCTGGTCCCAATCAAGCAGATCTTTCTCCGTACTGATATTGGGCAGCGCAAAGGCCCGCTTGACCAGTAGATGAAGATCATTGACAAAAATACCACTGGTCGCCACCTGGCTCAGGATCTCACCGGGCAGGTAATCCCTTAACACCTCCTTGTCCCTGGTTTTCCAGAAGCTGATAATGGCCCGGATAAAGTCGACAATAAGGTTCGAGCTTTCTACATGGCTCTGCTTACGAAGAAAATGGATCAAAAGATCCTTTCGCTTGTGGATCTCGTCAATCTCGGTGGAGACCTCACGTAGCGTTCCCTCCGCGCCGATTTCGTTAAAAAAAACCGGCATGATCTTGGCAAACTGTTTCACCAGGTTATAAACCGGCTCAATAGGATGATTCAAAAGCCTGGTAATGTCACGTTGAAAAAGGTCGGTATCCTTGACGCAGGTTCCGGAGAGATTGAGATTAATGATCAGGGCCGAAAACAGGATAGAGCACCATTTAGGCTCCTGCATGATCATGTTCAGCCAGACGCGAATATTGGCCAGATGAGCAGGATTTGTTATGGGCTGCCAATCCTCATCAACCCCGACTACATTGGCGAACTGGAAACCGAAACGGACAACTTCAAAAAGAAAGGTCTCCACAAGTCTGCTGTTGCCGCGCTTGAAGACCTCGGTTCCCAGAACCTGAATGCATTGCATAGAGGTATGGGGATATTTCCTGACATTGGCCTTTAAAAGATACAGTGTGGTGAGCAGAAAGGATTTAATTTCTTCAAAGGTCTGGAGGCGGATCAGCTGCACCAGACTACGGTTGATTTCCCTCAAGGTCTCTTCGTGAATCAGGTAAAGCCCCGAGGTTCTCATGATCCGGAAAAGAAAGAGCAGTTTCCGGTTCTCGGCAAACCGGTCCGCTTCATCTTTTCCCTCTCCGGATTCCTCTTTTTTCTGCAATTCAGCCAGTTTTTCCGGGATATCCTTATACAGACGGACAAGGTCCATATGAGAGGGCAAGGCGAGGATCTCCCCCAGCCGGTCAGGCGATGTATCAATATCAATCCTGCCAAGCGTATCCAGATGGACCGCGAGCTGCTCATGGGAAACCGCATGGAAGAGTTTACCGGCCTGCCAGTCATTGCACATCTCGCCGCATTCGGCGAGAAACCAAGGCAGGGGATCCTCTTCCCCGAGCCAGTATTGATAATTCAGGGTCAGCACCCGCTGCATGAGACATCCCACCGGTCGCAGATCATAGGCATGATTGTCCTCCTCGCTGTAGTGCAAAAGAAAGGTGGCAATTTTCTTCATGGGATGACGGCCCTGAACCATAAACATGATGGTCTGATCATCAAGACCGCGCAATTTTTCAAAACAGGCGGCATGGGCGAATTCAAAACGCGGCAGGGATTTAGACTCCTGGGTCACACTCTTTGCAAGATAGGCAAGGAGCGATTCCATGGTCAGGGCCAGCAGGGTATGATTTTTACCTGCCTCTTTCAGGGCCTGAAAAAAAATATCTGTAAAACGGCTGAAGGCCTCGGCGCCTTGGGGATGACGGTGATACAAACTCTCATTTTTCAGGACAAATGTCCGCAGTCTGGGAATAATCATATTCCAGTTTCGGAAGGGATGATAAATCTCATAAAGCAACTCTTCGATCGAGTTGCGGATTCCCTTCATATCGCGAACAATCTCGACGAGAACCTCCATGACGGGATCAATAATGACCTCGTCAACTGCGGTTTCCTCAAGATTTCTCTTCAAGGCATCTGATTCAATAAGGGGCATATTTTTTTGGTCTTATTGGTCCTGTTGGTCTCATTAGTCTTGTTAGTCCTAGTTGGTCTGGTTGGTCTAGTTGGTCTAGTTGGGCATGACTAACTGGACCAATGATACCAACTAGACCAGTCGAATTACAGAGGTTTCTGACTTTCCATGAATAAGATCAGATCCAGCATCCGGTTGGAATAGCCCCATTCATTATCATACCAAGTCATAATTTTGACCATGTTGTCGATTACCTTGGTGGACATGGCGTCAACCACCGAGGAGTGAGGGTTGCCCTGGTAATCAATGGAAACCAGGGGTTCGTCCGAGTAGCCGAGAAAGCGATCAGCTGCGTCTTTCAAGGCCTGATTCACCTCCGGAACCGTTGTTTCCTGCTCCACTTCAATGACCATATCCACCAGGGAAACATTAGGCGTGGGCACCCGGACGGACAGGCCGTCGAATTTTCCTTTCAGCTCCGGAATAACCAGAGAAACAGCAGCGGCAGCCCCGGTCCCGGTCGGGATCATTGAAAGAGCGGCAGCCCTGGCCCGGCGCAGATCCGAATGGGGAAAATCAAGAATGCGCTGATCATTCGTGTAGGCATGGATCGTTGTCATCAGACCCTTTTTGATGCCGAAATGATCCAGAATAACCTTGGCAACCGGGGCCAGGCAGTTGGTGGTGCAGGAGGCATTTGAAACAATATGATCCGTGCTCGGATCATACTCATGCTCATTGACACCCATGACAATGGTTCTGATTTTACCCTTGGCAGGTGCTGAGATCACAACTTTTTTAGCACCGGCATCAAGATGAGCGCCAGCACTTTCAGCGTCGCGGAACAGTCCGGTTGACTCAATGACATAATCCACGCCGATACCGCCCCAGGGAATCTCGGCTGGATTACGGTGATTGAAAATCGCAATATGCCGACCATCAACAACAATACCTTTTTCATCCGCCTTCACATCCAGCTCATAAACGCCCATAACAGAATCATATTTGAGCAGATGAGCCAATGTTTCATTGTTGGTGAGATCATTAATAGCCACAATCTCAATATCCGCAAATGTTTCATCCTTATCAATCGCCCTGAAAATATTTCTGCCGATCCGTCCAAATCCGTTGATTCCAACCTTAACCGTCATAACTTGCCTCCTATTTTATTTCGTATTTTTTTTGTTCAATTTCATTCAGCCTGGCTGATTTCTTCCTTATGCCGTAAGGTGATCTTGATCTGAGAAATCCTGCGCAGAGCATCGTCACATTTCGGGTTGATCTCCAAAGCGGCGGAATAGGCAATGAGCGCCTTGTCATGCCAATGTCCATCAAGATAGTTTTTCCCGGCCAGACAAAACCCCTGCTCTGGCCCGCCGGGAAATATATCGTAAAAAAGTTCCTCCAGAGACTCGGACCAGAGTTCACGCACAACATCTTTTCTTTCAATCAGATAGCGAATTAACAACACATTGCCGGACTGGCTGACCAGCATGGAGCGCAGCAGATAATTGGCCCGTCCAAACAACAGGGCAAGATTATCCATCTGCTTCCGAATCTCCACCTCTGTTCCTTCCATAAATCTCAGGCATGCCGCATCGCTTCCCATTATTTCATTTTTGAACTGCTGTTTAATCTCATCCGCCTGGGGCGCATAGAAATGAAACATATAGATATTTTCTTTCAGTTTGACGGCCTCATGAAAAAGAGAACCCACCACCCAATCAAGAAAAAAACCATTGCTGTCAAACCGGGATTCACCATCGCGCCAGAGCTGATGGCAGCGATCCTTAACGAGCCACAACCCCTTGTGATTTTCAACACCGACCAGTTCAGCTATATCAGAAAAAGAAATCTCCCCGGTATTATTATACCGATCATACAGTCCAATGAAGACGGTTCGATTTTTATAGAACCCTTCAAACACATTTTTGACAAAAAAATCGCGCCGCCGGGCAAACCATCGGTTTGAAGAAACAACAGAGGATTGCTGTTGCCTTGATGCAGTCATGATACCATTTTAATAAGATAAGCACTTTTCATGTTGTAAACATTATCCGGCCATCTCCTGAGCCTTCTCATAGAGATGCAAATAACGGTGGACAATTTTTTTCCAGGTATATTTTTCTAAAATCGTTGTGACTGCCTGCAGCTGCATATCCTTGATCCGGTCATTTTGCTTCCGATAGACGCCAATTGCCTTCTGCATGGCGCCCATAAGAGCTGCGGAACTATGCTCCTGATAGGTAAATCCTGTTTTGCCGTCAATCACTTTCACCAGCCCGCCAATATGATGAACAATGGGAAGATTACCGAAAAGCTGAGCAATATAATCCGTCAGCCCGCAGGGCTCGTATCTCGACGGAACAAGAAAAAAATCTCCAGCCGCATAAATCCGGTTCGCAAGCCAAGGATCATAGCCCCGCAACAGACAGACCCGCCCCTTATTTGCATTGTTTTTCGTCAGCCGAACCAATCCGTCTTCAATCTCCCTGAGACCGCTTCCGAGAATCAGAACCTGAAATTCTTTGTCCGTGGGCAACAGTGTTTCAAGAGCGCCGATCAATTTATCCACCCCTTTCTGGGCGGTCAGACGACCAATCAGGGTCAAAAGCGGTACGTCATCCGCCTGGGACAGGCTACCATTCTGCTGAACATGGGTCAATTTTTTCCCATTAATGTCCTGAATCAATTTTTGCCGACAGATAACCTTGCCGGCAAAATCTCCATCCATCACGGAATAGCCGGCGTCGATGCCAAGCTTTTCATACTCTCGGGTATCAAAATCAGCCGGAGAGATACCGTTGGTCACACCTTCGAGCTTCACTCCCCTGGAAAGCAGGATGTGGCCCAGAAGTCCCGTCAGTTCATCATCATCTGTTTCCCGCAGCTCTCGGGCATAATTTTCACTGACGGTATTGAGAACAGCATACGAGGAAGCGGCTAGAAAGGGGTCAAAGCTGCCCTTCAGCAAATTTCTGGCAAGCACCTTTCCAGGCAAACCGGAAAGGACTTTGGCAAAAGGCAAATCCGCCACTTCCTGATGATAACCTAATCCCGCATTATGGATGGTCACAACCAAGCCGGTTTTTCTAAAATAATGGCGATATCCCTCATTTTCCTTAATCATGGCCGGCAACAGGGCGGTATGTCCATCATGACAATGAATAAGATCCACTTTTTCTCCCAGGCAGAGCATGAGATCAATTGCCGTTTTCTGCAGCAGAATATTCATGGCAAAGTAATCATAATGGCCTGTGCCCTGGACATGGGCGGGGTCTTCAGCCTCATCCTCGGCAGTATAGGTGTAGACGGATTTCTTTTCCTGATAACGTGCTGAGTCAACCAGATAGATTGTCGGTTTGTCCTCCTGCCGCCTGATCCAGATCTGTACCTGCTCCCTACGTTCCACACCGACATAGTTCATATCAACCTGAAAGGAATCAAACAGCCTGAAGCCGGACTCTTCCAGTTTCATGAATCCATAAAACGGCAAAATGACACTGACGTTTTTCCCTTCCGCAACCAGGGCTTCGGCAAGCTGGCGGCAGACATCCTTTACCCCGCCTGCGCCTGCAAGACCGTCATACTCCCGGCTGATCATCCAGATCGTCTTCAATCCTTTTTGTTTTTTATAACTATTCATATGTGGTCGCATATTTCACCTGAACGTCATACAGTAACTGTTCTTTCACGGTATTTTTTCGACACCTCCCCCCTGATCAGCGAAACCCAAAATCGCCTGCTGACGCAAAAAATGATCAGCCAGAGTCAAACAGACCATGGCCTCGCAAACAGGGATAATTCTTGGTATCGCTGAAATATCATGACGGCCGCCGACCTTGATGGTGGTCGGTTTATTGTCCAGATCAACTGTCTGTTGCTCCCTGGCAATGGAAGGAATGGGCTTAACGGCAACACGGGCCACGATATCGTCACCGTTCGAAATACCGGCCAGAATTCCGCCCGAGCGGTTTGTGGCAAAACCCTTGGGTATGATGGGATCATTGTTTTCCGATCCGGTCAGGCGGGCCGCCTCAAAACCCGCGCCGATTTCCACTCCCTTGACAGCACCGATGGACATCAGGGCTCCGGCAAGTTCCGCGTCGAGCTTGTTAAAAACCGGCTCCCCCAGTCCAGCGGGACACCCTTTTGCAAGGATCTCAACGATGCCACCCAGTGAATCATGCTGCTTTCGCACCTCAATGATCCTCTCCTCCATACGTTCCGCCGCCTCATTATCAGGACAGAACAATCTATTTTCCGAAATGTCGTTCATGTCCCGCTTGCTGATTTCAACGGAACCCAGGGCGATGGTGTAAGCCTGAACCAGAATGTCTCTGGAGGCGAGCAGCTGCCGCGCCACAGCTCCGGCAGCAACACGGGCTGCGGTTTCCCGGGCCGATGCCCGGCCGCCGCCACGATGATCCCGGATACCATACTTGCGCAGATAGGTAATGTCGCCATGACCAGGTCGAAAAATATTCTTCAGAGTGTCATAGGACTTACTGTGGGCATCCTTATTATAAATAACCAGGGTAAGAGGGGTGCCGGTTGTTTTGTTCTCGTAGATGCCGGAGAGAATCTCCACCCGATCCGGTTCTTTACGCGGACTGGCCGCTCCGCCGGTTCCAGGCCGCCGTCGCTCCATGTCCTTTTGAATCATCTCCCGGGTCAACAATAAGCCTGGGGGACATCCGTCAATGGTTGCCCCCACCGCCGTGCCATGGGACTCGCCCCAGGTCGTCACACGAAAAGCCTGTCCAAATGTATTTCCTGCCATTTAATTATTGCCTGTAAGAGGTTAATTATGAATTCCTAACCCACTAAAAGGGAATAAAACATCAGATTTTTCAGGACTCTTTTCAGTACTCGCTTAACGGGTATAAGTCCCTTAACAGTAGAAGCAGATAGCGAACTGAAAGAAATCTTCGAATTATTTATTTCAAAGAAATTTTTGAATTTCTTGCCACAAATAACACGAAAATAATTCCTACCAGACTAATTAAAGGCTGTTTTCTGATTGCGACCCGATTGAGAGAGAGTTCCGACATTTTCCATTCGGCATTCATAATTTTTAATTCCGGTTTATCCGACCCAGAAAGGCCATTATTTCCTCAGTGATTTCCACAACGGAACGAGATGAATCGATTTTAAGATGTGAGCCGGCCCGGTAAAGAGGTTCCCGTTCCCGCAGCACGGATTCGACCTCTGTTAAAATATCCCTGCTTGTTAAAGAGGGCCGCTGACCTTCCGTGACAGGGTCGGCGGCAAGGCGTTGACAGATAACTTGGGGATCAGCGGTCAGCCATACAACCAGCCCGTTTTTCATCAGACGGTTCCATATTTGCTGATGCATGATGGCCCCGCCGCCGGTGGCGATAACAACCTGCTCTCGGTCCGCAAGTTCTGTAAGGATTTTTTTTTCCTGTTTTCTGAAAAATTTCCAGCCTTTTTTGGCAACTATCCGGCTGATTGACAATCCCTGCCTTTTTTCGATTTCAAAATCGGTATCAATGAAGCGCCAATCCAGCATGGGGGCCAGTATCCTGCCAACCGAACTTTTTCCTGTTGCCCGATAACCTGTCAAAATCACCTTTGTTTTTTTTAACATTGACGTCATTTAAGTCTTTTCAAAATGAGATGTCAAGGGCGGGAAATCATCTTGTCAAGATCGTAAATAACACCCGGACTTCAAAAAAAGAAATATTGTGAAAATATTATACCGTTAAACGGTGAACTCTTCATTTTTTTCTTTACAAGAAAAAAAATAACTGATAATTATTATCGAGAAATTAAGCAATAGTTTTTTGAAAATACTCATCATGTTTGTTTTTTTAAAAAATAATCAAAATTCTTTATGGAGAAAAAAATGGCTCATTGTGTAAGTGGCAACGGTATTCAGGTTGGCCAGCAGGTGGAAGACTTTAAAATGGAAACATATATTCCCAGCGAATTTACTTTCGGTGAAATTTCACTGGAGCAGTTAAAAAGCGAGGGAAAATGGACTGTACTTTTCTTTTATCCGGCAGATTTTACCTTTGTCTGAGCAACCGAACATGCTGATCTGGCAGATCAGTACGAAGCGTTCAAGGCTGCGGGTGCTGAAGTAATTTCAGTGAGCACCGACACCCAGTTCACTCATCTGGCTTGGAAAAATGATGAAAAAATGCTGGAAAATTCCCAATATCTCATGGGTGCCGATCCCACCCGCAAGCTATCAAGGCTATTCGGAGTTTATGATAAGGCCACCGGACTCGCCCTCCGCGGCACCTTTATTATCAACCCAGAGGGTGTACTAGCCGCCACAGAGGTAAATTATTATAACGTCGGCCGCAACATTGCCGAAACCCTGCGTAAGCTGAAAGCATGTATCTATGGCGCCGCCCATCCGGCAGAAGCCTGCCCGGCCAACTGGCAGGAAGGCAGCAAAACTCTAACCCCTTCTCCGGAAATGGTCGGTCATGTTTTTGAGGCTCTTGAGTAAATTTCTTCTTATTCTCTTTCTTTCCTCATGCCTCTCCTTCGGGAGGGGCTTTTTTGTTTCATCGCTCACCGTCAAAGTTGACTTCATCGCCATCTATGTATATTACTTCCTATGATAGGAAGTGCTTCCTTTTGAAAGGCTATATAAAAAACAAGAGATAAGCGTAGACTTCGAACTTAGGAATTTTTTTTGAAATAAGGTAATTTTATCCACTGCCAGATAGCGAACATAGTGAAACCTTCGAGGCACTTATCCAAAAAACTCTAAGTCTACTTCCTCTTTAGTGAGTTAAAAATTGCTCAGAGAATCTACAGGTGTTAAAAAAAATATTTCTAACTATTCAGGTGGGTCACCAAATTGGCCTAACCACCTTTCTGTAACTGTTCAGGAGTGTTAATAAATCTGTTTCACAGATCCCACTTTCAAGGAGATCATTTTATGAATACAATTATTGTCCTCGCCACCAGAAATGAGGGAAAAATCAAAGAGTTTCAGGCCCTGTTAAAGGATTTTCCCGTTGAGCTAAAGAATCTGAATGATTTTGGTCCAATCCCGGAGGTTAAAGAAGACGGTGAGACCTTTGACGACAATGCCTATAAAAAGGCGCTGTTTACGGCAAAAATTCTGGGCCTGCCAGCCATTGCCGATGACTCAGGCCTGGTTGTCAAGGCCCTTGATGGAGCTCCCGGCGTGCACTCGGCCCGTTATGCAGGCGAGAATGCCCGTGATCAGGATAACATAAAAAAACTTCTGCAGGAAATGGTCGGCAAGACAGATCGTGCAGCCGCCTTTGAATGTGTCCTGTCCATTGCCGTCCCCAGCGGCCCGGCCCTGACATATGAGGGGCGCTGCGAGGGTGAGATAACCAACGAGATCAGGGGACAAGACGGTTTTGGTTATGATCCGGTGTTTTATTCAGCTGATCTCAACAAAACATTTGCCGAAGCAAGTATGGAGGAAAAAAATCAGGTCAGCCATCGCGGCAGGGCCCTGGCCGAGGCAGCTTCTGAATTCGATAAAATTCTCACCTGGCTCAAACAGCGAATGGACGAAGCCAAACCTCCCAAACCGGATCATTCAGAATTCGAACATAATGACTGGTCCGAGGAGAAGATAAGTAATTGACCACAGGACACTGCATCTGCGGAGGTTATGCCCCTTGCGGGGTATCATCGACCTATTCACGTAACATCAGTACAGCTCACAGGCCGATTTCGTGCATCTGCAGCACCCTGTAATCAATAACAGTTCAGGGGAGAGAAACGTTTGTCTATTTCACCCCGTGATTGGTTTCAAAGATGATCTCTGATCAATCTAATTGCCGGAATCCGACGAAATCGGCACAAAATGGATATGTATTTCTGAAACAGGCATATAATAAAGTTATCTCCGTCCCTACAGACAGAGATGAAAACACCCGGCATCCTCACCGCATCTAAGTATTTACAGAATAAAGGCAGGGCAAAATGAACGAAAAAGAAATTCAGACTGAAATAGAAAGCAGGGTACAAAAAAAATTATCCGATCTCTTTACAACTTATAAAACCGATACCGACAGCCTGCAGGCCATTCTCAAGTGGAAACCTGTAGTCCTGATGATCGGCAACTATTCTTCTGGAAAGTCGACCTTCATCAATGAACTCCTTGGCCAGGATCTTCAACGTACCGGTCAGGCACCCACCGATGATTCGTTCACTATCATTACCTCCGACGGTTCCGGCGAAGGATTGATTCCTGGCTCCACCTTGGTCAGCGATGAAAAATTACCTTTTACGTACTTCAAGGATTTCGGCGAGCAGTTTATCTCCCATTTTCGTCTAAAAAAAGTGGATGTTCCTTTCCTGGAAAACATGGCTATCATCGACAGCCCGGGCATGCTTGACACAGTGACGGAAAAAGATCGTGGTTACGATTATATGCGCGTTCTCGGCGAGTTTGCCAAGCTGGCTGATCTGGTTGTTTTGATGTTTGACCCTCATAAAGCCGGCACAATCAAGGAAACCTACACGGCAATACGGGATACCCTGCCCGAGTCCTCCGGTGAAGACCGGATTGTTTTTGTCATGAGCCGAATTGACGAGTGTGACAGCGTGAGCGATCTGGTCCGCTCCTTTGGCACACTGTGCTGGAACCTCTCCCAAATGACGGGCCGCAAGGATATTCCAAGAATTTTCCTGACATTTTCAGAAGCAATGGCAGCCAACCCTGAATCCTATAGCGAATGGAAGGAAGAACGTAACCAGCTGAAGCAAAAAATACAGTCTGCTCCCGAGTTCCGCATCAATCATATCCTGCAGGATATTGACCGTCAGGTCAATGAAATCAAACTAATTGCCGAAGCCATGAACGCCGTGGCAAGAAAAGGCCGCGCCAAGCTGGGGAATACCGCAAAATTCGGTTTTGCCGTGTCGCTGTTCGTCTTCTTTTTTCTTGGCGTTATTCTGAAAGGTATGACAGGCTTTCCCGAGCAAACCTTTCTAGCAGCCCTGCTCGGCGGCACAGTGCAGATGCACCATTTTTTTGTTCCCGCCTGCGGCGTGGCCGGGACATTGCTTGTGACCTCTCTTCTGTTTACAAAATGGACTTTCCCCCGTCTCCGACAAAAAGCCCGCAACAGTCTGGGCAACCTGATTACCTTGGAAACAGATTACCGAAAAAATCTCTGGTCAAAAGTGGAAAACCGAGTCAATGAATTACTAAAAAATATGCGGATAAGTGAGATATGGTTTGAGCATCAAACCAATCTGGGAAAAATCGTTAAATTTCTCAACAAGGATTTGCAGGAATTTTACGAACGAATTCGTAAAATTAAATAAAAGGAATCCTGAAAAATTTTTTTGTAACTATTCATGTGGGCCAGCAAACTAGTCTAACCACCGTTGTCTAGATGTAGATAAAAAGATCATAGTAGCTTGTCTGGTTTTATTAGACGAGTCAGGCAATGAGAATTCTTTGGTAAAAAAGTTTGGTATATTCACCGATGATCTTGAAAAATTACGTGCTTGGCTACTGGAACATGACTGTCCAATAGTAGCCATGGAAAGTACCGGCGTGTATTGGCGCCCCATTCATAACATCCTTGAAGGCGATAACGAGGCTATTCTTGTTAATGCCCGTCATATCAGGAACGTACCCGGTCATAAGACAGATATTGCAGATAGTCGCTGGTTAACAGGTTTGCTCCAACATGGCTTATTAGGGGGAAGTTTTATTCCAATTAAAGAGATTAGACAGTGGCGTGAGTTGAGTCGAATTCGCCGAGATGGCCGTTACTTTTAAAATAGATGCCGGGTTCAGTTCCCCGGTTGTCTTGCTGAATAGTTACCTTTTTTCAACCCAAAGACATAGAAAACGCAAAAAAATAGTCTCTCTGTGTCTCTCTGTG
>JAOZOY010000126.1 GCA_029933005.1 Deltaproteobacteria bacterium | reverse complement strand
CGCAACCGGGTATGTAATGTCTGTGCGCTCTTGGCATATCAATCTAACCTGTCCTGAACAGCCGCCTTTTTTAATAAGAGATTGAGGTCAGCATGAAGAGATAGGCCCAAAACCAAGGGGATATGCATCTACTATTGGTTATGAAACAGGGAGACGACTGTTTTTCTGGGCCACCAGAGATTTTGACTTCCGCAAAATAATAATTGGAGAAGCTTTCCGCCAATTTTCCTCTCCAAGTGCAACGACAACAACACTTGTGAAATATGCGGGTTAATTGCTTTGGGCCAATTTCCAAATTCATGCTTTGCTTTTTCTTCCCCTTTTTTTAGGTGCGGGATTAATCTTGGCTGCGTCAACTGTATGAATGTTCGCTTTTTCTTTTTCAATTTTTGACAATCCAATGCGAGAAACACCTATCATTGCGCCAGGACATATTAATTCAGGGTTTGGCCCTACAGCCCCAACAGCTACTTGAAATTCTAAAGACAAGTTGTAAAGTCCTTCGTGAAGTTTTTGGTGTTTAACAAGTATCTCAGTTAGTTCAACAAGCGAAAAGTCAGCTATCCTGTTTGGATTATGTTCATTGGATTGCATTGAGTTTCTCCCACGCAAGTGGTTTGTCCATGGTAGCAACAACGGTTGCCGGTGTTTGGTTGTCAGTTATAGTAATATTGTAATGATGGGTATGTTCTAATTTTATAATGCCGTTATGTTCGATAGATTTTTTGATAGATTGAACAACGAAATCATTCAGGGTAATGCCCTGGTGATAAGCAACCTCAACTGCTTTTCTGTGAATCTCTTGACCAACCCTTACATTGAAAGTCCCACTATATGGTTTATTGGCAGGTTTCCCTGTTTCCTTGCAATATTCAAGATAATGGTCAACAGCCTCCTTAAACGATCTTTTTATATCTTCAACAGTGTCACCTTCATAGGTGATAATGTCAGTAATAAAAAGAAGCTGGCCATGCAAACAAGCATCTTCGATACTGGCTTCAATTGTACCTGTATAACCTTTATAGGTAAGATTGTTCATGGTATAATGCCTATATTTTTGAGTGCGTTTTTAGCATCTCGAACCTGGTAAATTTTTAATATTCCTGACGGGTGAGTTTTTGACATTCTGAAACGGAAGCCACTCGAATGTTCAAACATATAATGCGACCCACCACCACATGTGCCTTCAAATCCATAGTACTCCATTAACGTGACAAAATCGTGCCAGGAAAAATTTTTGGGTGACGGACTGGCGCAGAGTTTTGCTAAGAGTTTTTCTTTTTTAGACATTAAATCTTACCATGGCGAAAGTAAACTTTGCAACTAATATATAGTTGCAAAACTGTCAATATTTTTTTGAGGCCCAACGAGTCTGTAGAAAAAGCCATTTTCACAGACCGCATTTTTGCTGATTTTTGCGATTTTTAAAAAATCAGATTTTTCCTACTGCTCTGACCGGGACTTTGCGACTTTTCAGCCTCTCCGCAGTCAGTGTTTATGCTGTTTTATGCGGAATATCTTTTTCAGATTATGCACTATGCAGAACAACTTCCATTGAATATCAACCTTCTTTTTACCTCGAAGGGTAGGGTCGTTCACGAGGGTCGGACCAAGCTACCGCATTGAAATATCGTTATTTATGTCCAGAAAATAGCTGTTATTCAGTCTTATAGCTTCCTTTTTACCCTCAAAAAGTGTGCTGTAAGGAGCCTGGGCTTCTTTCAGAGCGTTACCTTCCTTTTCCAAGACTACCGAGCGACCCTTTGCTCGCACACCAAGTTGCTGCTGTATCTTTTCGACAAAATCTTTGCTTCCGAGGCGCTCGGGTCGCTCTTCAGCGTTGCCTATCCTTCGGATTGGTAAGGTCAGGATAGAAATGCCGGTGGGGATTTGCAAGAATAAAATAAAAATATGTAGAAATTAATTCTGTTAAATTAGGCGGTTGAGTCGGGAATTATAATTGTCGTTGAACATTGAACAATGGATTAAAACGACCTTTCAGATCGTCTCAATCCTTCGATTGAGTGGCGATTCTAAGACCTGCACTCCCAACAGGGACAAAAATATGACCACTGGCAGGTTGAGGATTGAGTCGGGAAAGGCCGAGTCTTCTTGGTTACGTCCCAAATCTCACTTTTCAAACCGACAAAGATACAAGAACCGTACGAGAGTTGATAGCTCTAATGGATCAGGAGTCTGTTGGTAAAGCTCAAAAGTTTCTTGTCTCATCTGTATGTATATCAAAGCATCGTTTTTCTTTTTCTCGAAATCACTACACTTGTCAGCAGGATAATATTTCTTCCAATACGACACTATGGTCGCAATCGTAGTAGAGGATCCGACAAGGCCCATTTTCAATCTGGACTCATATAATCTAAAATCCGCCTTGTCTATCTCCTCCTTAATTTTCTTAGCTTTGGCTATTTTAAAATCAGCCTGAGCGGAGAAAAATTCTTGGTACGTTTCAACCCTGAGGCGTCCAAAGTCGCTTTCTTTTTCGCGCTGATCAGTTAAGTACTGAGTAAGTACTGCGCCAGTCAGCACAACAGCAACTAGCGCTATAGCCGCTGTAATCAAGGGAGCAAATCACATAGTGTAAACCTTTGTGCTCTAATGTGGAGTTCAGTGATGCGCGATCACGTGCGTCCACTGGAACTATTTGTGGTACGCCCGGCATGGGCGTGAACTGATGGGGTTCAAGTCCCCTGTAAAAGTTTCTGTATTAAATAATTAACTTAGCATGAATATACTCTACACTACGATCTGGCTACAGTCCGGTAACCTTGATGAACCGCCATACGCGAAACCGAGAACTTCATCGTCCTTGGTCGGCATTTCGTCCATATAAGTTAGAGCCAGATCATACCTCTGCAATTTTCCACGCGCTTCATTTGCTTTGTCTTCTAGTGCAAGCGCCATTAACCCATAAACAAATATTATATCCCTGACTTTTTTATCAGAGATGGCCCCTAAACTTTCGAACAATTCAGATGGTGAAATATCCCCTTTTTCTGAACCAAGGGCTTCGAAAAGGGCCTGAGCCAAGTGATTCACTTGCTGCGTTTCCTTGGTGTTGAGAGCAAAACCCTCAAGCTGAATCAGTGTCTCTGCCACCTTATTGATAACTTCTGTACTTCCACTATGCTGCTTTTCATCTGCTGCCTGTACAGATTGGGTGAAAAATAAGATGGCGACAAATGCGAAAATCCATCCGAAAACATGGCGAACAAGACTGTGCTGCTTGATATATAACCCGGACATGTGGTACTTTTCTCCTTGTTATTAGGCGGTTGCAACGGGCGTGCTTATCGCATCTGTAATTTCTGCACTATACGACTTTTTTGTTGAACGAATTGCCTGAGTTGGTTGCACAGGGTCTCATGTTCTTTGGGGATAATCGCCAACCGAACAAGACAGGTTTCGAACTCACCAAGTTCACGGGCAATCTCAGCCTTCATGATCTGGCCAGCAGCATCACAATTTTCCAGTAATCCAACAAGAGACTCTAAGTTATTCTGAAATATCTCCTGATACTGTCGAAACAACTCAGGTTGTTTCTCTTCATAGCGAACAAGATCATTCAAAGCCCACCAGAGGTGGACCCTTATATACTTCTCCCGATCTTTGCTTGAATCCAATCCTTGGTTAAGAGCGTTTTGATAATCCTCAATCCCGGGGTCTTTTACTGATTTAGCCTTCTTCCACTCTTCTGGCTCTTCGTAATCTTCCCCATTAAACCAATCATATTCTCCCACAGTTTTGGCATCCTTTATCCAAAAGAGTTCTCTACATTCTGGGCAACTAACAACCCCTGGGAATTCAGGCAACATCTCTGCATCCATCTTTCCATCACTCCAATGAATAGCCCCGAAAGTGTTCCCTGAAGCCAGGCTACCCTCTGTTACTATTTTTTTGCATGATGGACACTCCTTATAAATAGTTGGGCCTGGTAGCATATGCCTACTCCTTTTCTCAACTCATTAACGTGACAATATCAGCTACTATTTCACCATTTCTCACCAGAGCGATCCCTTCCCGACCAGCTAAATGCTCCCAGCTCTCGTCGGATGAGTTAAATTCGTACAACTCGTCCCCCTCTAGCATCTTCTTTCGGAGTGCTATCCACGTCCGGTGCATATACCCAAACGGAACATTTTTGCCGTCAATCTTCACCATGTGTTTGGTTTCTGCCTCACTGACCGAGATCCTATCTCTCAACCAAGATTTGTCTGACTCGGGTGTCATATCCGGTTCATTATACTGTTCCTGCTCTTTCCGTTTCTGTCTTTTCTCTTTGAGTTCGCTAAAGAGCATAATAGGATAGATTATGATCAGAACTGCGGAGAGGATTATTCGGAGCAGGGCAATCTTTATCACCGGCACATCTTCGTCACTGAAAGTATTATGAATATGAATTCTTTGTATCTCCTTGTCCACCAGCTTGCGTATAGGCGTTTTTAAAGTCACCAGTAAAAGGCCGACGAGTAGATAAATAGCTAAATAAATCATGAAATCTCCTTCCACTTTTCGTTATGTGAGGGAGTTTTAGACAGTGGACCTACGTTCGCTGTTTTTTTCACAAGGGTCGGACCAAGCTACCGCATTGAAATATCGTTATTTATGTCCAGAAA
>JAOZOY010000016.1:29497-45862 GCA_029933005.1 Deltaproteobacteria bacterium | reverse complement strand
GTGAACGGTTACCAAGGCAGAGCCTTGCGGCCCTGCCTTGCTGGAGGAGAAATGATGCTGAAGGAGAAGACGATTATTTTTTCTTTTTATTAAATTTTCTGCGGTAAGCGCCCAGCCCGACCAGGCCGCTGCCGAAAAGAAGCATGGTGGCCGGTTCCGGAACAGGAGCGTTTTCAGTGTGATTGAGGAAATCGTTTCCGCATCCCATTGTCCAGTGGATGGTGATGGAGTCGAAATCGGCTATGGAAAGCCCGAGAGCGGCAAGGCTGAGTTGCCCTTCAAAGGCGTATGATTGCTCGCCGTAAAGCGGATCAAGCTGCTTGCCGAATTGTCCGGTGAAGGAATAACCGCCTGTATAGTTGATTGCCTGGAACGGACTGGCCACGTCATGCTGGCTATACTTGACTTTTTCCCAGGCAAGATTACCACCGTTATTCTCCCCGTAAGCGACTGTCGGGGCGTCTTTCATGTCGATGAGAGTATAACCAACCTTGTTGTTATCAAGGACGTCGATGTCAATGGCAAAATCATAGGTACCGTCACTGTTGATATCCAGGCCGAAATCGCCAGCCGGATAAAGAGTATTATTGTAAGGATCATGACCCGTCAACAGGCCGAAGTAAAGATTTTCTGCGTCATAGTTGAGGCCCAGGTATTCCACATCATACTCCTGCCCGCCATAGCCAGGATCTACAAAGTACGTGTTTGTGTTGTCCTCGCTGTAATGACCCTGCCACTCATCCAGGTTAAAATTGCCGTCAACAGTTGGGGTTGCCATGGCTGTTCCGGCAAATCCCAAAAAAAGTGTTAGTCCTATAATCGGTAGAGAACAGAGTCTTTTGTACATTTTTTCTTCCTTCATTAAAAATGAGTAATATCTGCTGGATGCATTTCGTTGTTGCACTTGAAGAAAAGCAGCGATCATGCCAAGCAGTATTTTTTTAGAAAAAATGTTTTTTTACGTGTAAAATTAAGACGTTGTTGTTTCTGGGTAAAAATGGTGCCGGATAGCAGAAATAACAAACAGCAAAAAATATTCCGGAAAATAGCATTTTTTATTCCTATTTTCTGGAATATTTCGGTTTGTATTTCAGAAATGTGAAAAAATGGGGATGTTGATCTTTTCCGCGCTGTCTGCCTCAATCCAGCATTGACGACCGTCCGCTAGTTCGATATGGAGCCAGCTGTTGCGGTCTTCCAGAATAGTAAATTCTGTTCCTGGATGGAGCGGGTCCTGGAAACTGGGCTGATAGGATGTGCTGTCGCCCTTGCGGGCAATGACTTCGGGTGCGACAAGCACACCGCGCGGGAGGGCGCGGGCCGAGCGGTCAAGGAGAAGAGAACCGCCAAAAGACACGCTCAAAAGAAGAGAAAGAATAAAGGGCCATTTCGGCATGGCCAGGGGACTGGCATAGATCAGTCCGGCCAACAGCCAGAAAGAAATATAAAAACCGGCAAAGATTTTCATTCGCAAGGAAGACGGCAGATCGTAATGCCAGAAGAAGAGCGTACGCAACAGTTCCTCCTCCTGCTTCGGTTCGATTTTGTCCTGCCTCTTGCTGAGAGCATAGTCCAGGTTCTGGCGCAGATTCGGGTCATCTGGAATCAACTGTTCGGCCCGCCGGTAATTGACAATGGCCTGGCCCAGATCATCGAGGCGGAAATAGACATTGCCAATGTTATAGTAGAGTTTACCGTTTTCAATCTCCCTGCTCAGTTTTTCATAGCGCAGCAGGGCCTTGCTGTAAAGCCTGCGGGCTTCTTCCGGATCATCGCTTTCATTGGCCTGCCTGAAAAAAGATGCGGCCTGGATGAGAAGTTCTTCCCGCCCGGTTTGAGGATCAGCCCCAGCCTGTCCAATGAGCAGCGGAAAGAGAAGAGAGAGCAAGAGAATTATTGCGGTAATCGGCTGTTTCATTACAATTTTTCTTCCAGTTTTTCGGCCACTGCGCGAGTCTGCTGAATCAGGCGGTGTGACTCATCTCCAGCCGTTGTTCCGCCGCTGTAGCGGCAGGCCTCGCATTGATCAAAAATTCCCTCCAGGGTTTTCAGCGTATCAAAGTCAACTCCTCTTTTTTTCAAAAGATGTTCAACATCCCGGAAGGTCAACGCACCAGGCGGCCGCCGCAGTTTATGGCCCAGATAAGTTTTAATGGCCATGGCAAGAGCAGTTATTTCTCCGCTGTCTTCAAGGGAGGAGAGTTTCTTGTTAAGTTCTGCAAAAGCCTGTTGCACCCTGAGGGCTGCCGGGTCTTTTTTTCGGCGGCTCATCAGAAACGTGGAAAGGAAAAGGAGTGCAAAGCAGCCGGGCGGCGCAGCCAGAATGAGCCAGGTAGAAATTAAAGATGTTTGCTTTACCCCTTGTGAAACAAGAACTGTGGCATCATCATAGTTAAAGTTGATCCCGGCCTCAATGGACTTGATTTTTCTTTTCATTACCTGGGCGCCGCCTTCAGCATCCTGGGCAGTAATGATCCTGGTCGGCTGAACAGACAGGGTAATGGGAGCGGTGCGGGCTGTTTCATATTTTTTAGTGCGGGGATTAAAATAGCTGAAATAAATGGCCGGGATTTCCTTTACCTGATCATTTCTGGCACGAATGGTCTGGATAAAGATCTTACTTTGTCCTGTGCTTTCTCCCGGCGAAATTTCCTCCGGAATCTTGAAACCGCTTTCAGCAAGATGATGAAGATTCGGCAACTTGATCTTATTCACCAAGGGACCGGAAACGGTGAGGGTCAGAGTGATGGGATCGCCGACATTAACCTGGGTAGGTGCGGCCTGGGCGGAGATAGTAAATTCGCCCACCGGGCCGGTGAAGTTTTCCGGCCTGCCTGCCTCAGGCAGGGGAACAACCGTGAGGCGCGGTTCGTTTGACGGCGTGATGACCGTTTCGTATATTTTTTGCGTGCCCTGGTTAAAAAAGTCATTAAAGAAGTCGTCATTGCCAAAGGGGCCGGAACGATTTCGCGGACTCTGCCTGCTATAGCCGCTCAGGGCCAGACAGGCGACACTGGCTTTTGGAAGAGTCAACTCGCCGTTTTGTCGTGGAATAACAATCTGCTGAAAGCTCAGTGTGGTGTATGAATTGCCATCAAGCCGTCCCTTGGATCGTCGGGCAATGACCGTGGCATCGCCTAAGGGAATTTCAAACTCGTCCTGTGAATTTATTCCCTGGGGAGCGGGAATCGGATTCACCACCTCAAAACGGGGATCATCAAGAAGCGGCAGGATGAATTCAAAATTTTTGACATCCTTGCCGATATACCAGGTAGTGGTCAGGGTAACGGGCTCGCCCACATAACATTTATCCTGACTGAGATTTAAGCGAAGTTTGAAGTCATCGGTTTCTTCAGGTTCTTTGGCGTAAATTGTTACGGGACGGGTCGTATAGACTTTGCCGTCAAGGGTAAAACTCACCGGTGGAAAGGTCAATTGTCCGGCCCGTTTTGGTGTGAGAAGATAATTAAAGATAAAGCCGTGTTTGCTGATTCTGCTCCACTTGCCATTGATGTTTGTAATGGATGTACTGCTGTTCTGCCGGCCGCCGCGAAACTGGACGGTGAAGTCGGCAATGTTGGAGAGAATCGGCTTATCCGGAGCATTATGGCCATGAACCTGAATCTGCATGGGGATTGCTTCACCGACAAAGGCGTCCTGTCGTTCCACCACCGCCTCGACGCTGATCTCTGAGCCGTAGCCGTAAGCAGAGAAATTCAACACAAGGATGATGTTAAACAGAATAAGGCCAATTAATGTGGATTTGATCCGCATTACCAATCCTTTTCCACGGCCTGCCGGCCATGGGACATCTGCTGTTGCCGCAGTTTTTGAAGTTTCTTTTCCATGTTTAGAATATCCTGGGCCGTCTGGTCAGGTGCGGCCGGGGCTGCGGGTAATTCTTCCGGAGATCCTTCAGCGGCAGATTCCTGTTGCGAATTTCCCGACGCGCTTTGCTCCGAAGACTGTTTTTTCTCTTCCTTATCCTGGGAGCTGGTTTGTTCTTTTTTCTCCTGACTCTGATCTTTGCCGCCCTGATCCTTGTCGGGCTGCTGTTCATTTTGCTCATTGGCATTTAAGCTGTCAAGGGCCTGCTGAAGATTCTTTGTCGCCTTTTCCTGGCTTTTTGATGCCTCGCCGGGATTATTTTTCTTGAGTTGTTCCTCGGCATCAAGCTGATTGTCAATGGCCTTCTGCAGATGTTCCTGCTCCTTGCCGGCATCTGGTTTGGAGTCATTCTGCTCAAGCTGTTGCTCCATTTCTTCAGCCTTCTGCCGCAGTTCCTGCTGGCGGTCGGCCATTTCCTGATTCTGTTTTTCCTGATCCGGCTCAGCCTCTTTATTTTCTGCCGCCTGTTCCTGCTGATCCTGGATCATTTTTTCCAGGTCTTTTTTCATTTTCTCTTTTGCTTGTTTCTGCTCCTGATTCTTTTGCTGTTGTTCTTGTAGCTGCTCTTTTTTTTGTTGCAGGGTCAGTCTGACAATCTCAAGATTTCTGGCCGCATCAATTTGGGACGGATCAAGGTTTAAGGCCTGTTCAAAGCAGTTAATGCTTGTTTGCAGCATTTCCAGGCTTTGAGACATATCCTGTACCGACTGGGCCTGTTGAAAGACGGCATTGCCGGAGTTATAATGACTCAGGGCCGTTAATTTATTGTCTCTGCTTTTTTCGGCGGCCTGTTTATAGGCTGATATGGCCTGGCTGAATTTTTCCTGGCGGTAGAGTGCATTTCCCAGGTTAAAATAGGCTTGAGACAGCTCCGGATCTTCTTTCGTCGCCTGTTCGTAACTTGCCAGAGCGTCATCGTAACGGTCCTCTTCATAGGCTTTATTGCCTTCCGCCACAAGATCGTGCATGGACGCAGCCATGGCAGGCATGGGCAGGAAAAAAATCATCAGAAGGCTGATAATGGTTTGTCTGGTCATAGCGAATACGAATTTAAAATTTCAGATTTGGGATTGTTGGTTCATTTCGAAATCCGGTATCCCAAATCCGAAATATTTCCATTCTCCTTCCTGTCCGTTAACAAAGCTTCAACAATCAGCAACAAAAGAGCCAGACCCAGAAAAATCTGGAATTTTTCCTCATACTGTTTGATGGTTCGTGTTTCAAGTTCTTTTTTTTCTGCCGTGGCTACAAGATCCATGTACACATCGCCAAGATCTATTGAACCGGTGGCAACCGGCAGATATTTGCCTCCCGGCGTGGCCAGCGCCATCTGCCTGAGAGTGGCGGCGTCAAGCCGGGTCCAGACCTCCTGTCCCTGGTAGGTCAGAAAGGAAGTTTGGCCTTTTTCATCAACAAGCGGAATCCGCTCGCCTTCTTTTTCATCGCCAAGACCGATCACCAGCAGACGCACACCCTGCTTGCCGGCCGTCTCCGCCGCCTGGACAGGAAAGCTGTCATGATCCTCGCCGTCAGTAATGAGGATGATATCCTTGAACTGTTTTTCCTGATTGTCAAAAACCTGATCAAGGGTCGTGCGGATGGCATCACCGATCATGGTTCCGCCGCGATTTGTGCTCTCTGTTCCTAAACTATCCAGCATCATCTGAAAAAAACCGTAATCCAGGGTCAGGGGACAGCGTACCACCGCGGCGCCGGCAAAAGCCACCAGGGCCACCCGGTCACCCTGCAACCGTGTAACACAGTCGGAAATGGCAAGCTTTGCCCGTTCCAGACGGTTAGGTTTTAGATCCCTGGCCAGCATACTCCGGGAAACATCAAGAAGAAAAACCAGATCCCGTCCTGCCCGTTTCACTGTCGTTTCCTTGAGGTTCCAGGCGGGCCTGGACAGGGCGGTAACAATCAGGGCCACAGCGGCAAGGAGCAGTACAGCCTTCCATGTCCGGTTCAGCGGATGAGACGAGATCCTGATTTTCGGCTGAATCTCCGGCCTGATAAAGGCAGCCAGTTGTTGTTTTCTTTTTACGGCGCCATACCAGAAAAGAGAAATCAGCAGGGGCATAAGCCACAGGAGATGCAGCATCTCTATATTAAAAAAACGAATACTTTCCATTGGATTATTTTGCCACGAAATCAACTAAAAGTAGTCTTTTTTTTCGTGTCATTTCGTAGAGTTTTTGGCTCTGTGGTATTATTTTCGGCCATCACGGCACCTTCCTCAACCAAATACATTTCAGCATGCTTTCCAACACCAGCAAACCAAGAGCGATCAAAGCAAAAGGAGGAAAATATTCTTTATAGTCTACATAACGGACACTTTCGATCTCACTGGTTTCAAGACGGTCGATTTCTTCATAAATAGCCCGCAGGGAGTCACCATCATCGGCCATCCGGAAAATTCCGCCTGTATTTTCCGCCAGAGATTGCAGGGTTCGGGTGTCCACCTGCGGCCTCCTTCCGGTCAGGCGCGCGAAAAACCCCTGGTTTGCCGCGTTATTCATATCCAGGCCAATACCGATGGTATAGATTTTGATTCCCCATTTTTTAGCCAGTTCCGCTGCCTCGGCCGGTGACATGCTACCGCAGTTGTTGGCCCCGTCGGTGAGCAGGATGATAATTTTACTCTTGATCTCATATTGATCCGCATTTTTTTTATCATCGGCCTGTGTTGCCAAGGTCTCCTCGGCGGTTTTCAGCCGGGCCGCGGCAAGACCGATGCCGTCGCCGATGGCAGTCCCGTCTTCACTGCGGCGATCTACCAGCCGGACATGCTCAACGAGTTCCTGCACAGCACCGTGGGCCAGGGTTAAAGGACAGACCGTGTCGCCGAAACGGGCAAAGGTCACCATGCCGATCAGATCGTTAAACCGGCCGTCGAGATTTTTGCCATCACCGTTGACAAACTCTGCAAAGACTTTTTTAACCACTTCAAGGCGATTAAGGGTCTGGCCGTCAAACTCCATTTCTTCGCCCATGCTGCCGGAGCGGTCAACCACCACTTCAATGGCAATACCGTGGCTGACATCATAGACTTTTTCAATTCCCTCCTGGGGCCGGGCCAGGGCCAGGATCAGCAGAATGAGTCCGGCCAGCCGCAAGAGCAGCGGCAACCGCGCTAACCGTTGCCGAAGGGAAGGGGTAGTCTGAACGGCAAGGTGTAGAGATGAAAAACAGACCCTTCCATTTTTTTTGCGGACCAGCTCGTTATAGAGGATAAGGGGGATGATCAGCAGCGCCAGCAAAGCCCATGGGAAAGCAAATTTCATGATCGTCTCACCCCATCTGTCTGCTGTTCATCCTCTCCAGAAAAAATATTGTATTTTTTGTTCACCAGCACCTCATCTTCGCCCGTTTGAGCCTTGTCGCATAGAGGGGCTATAGCGCCAAAGCTCAAACGAACAAATCTGTGGCGCTGGTAAACGATTACAGATCGTGGTTTTCGTAATCTTGTCAACCCCGGTGAATGGTTACACATTTTGCCTCCGGCTTGTTTCCTGAATAAATTTCCGGCAGAAGAGAATGGTTTTTTCCGTTTCAGCCCGGCCGGGTTGATATTCGGCAAATTTGACAAGGTCGCAGTGATCCAGAAATTTTTTCAGTAAACGCTTTTGGTCGGAGAGAAACAGGGATGAAGTCTTCAGGCCATAAAAAAACTCTTCCGTGGTTTGCTCAACGGCTTTCAGTCCGAAACGGTTTTCAATATAAACCCGCAGGATATGGGAGATACGCTCGTAAAATTCCTTGCTTTGTCCCTGTTCAGCAAGGTTCTCGGCCAGCAGTTCATCCAAGGCTCGTCCGGCAATTACATGGGGCGGCTGCGGCGGCGAAGGTGGCGCTTCTACCGGTTTACGGATACGCATCCAATAAAAGGCAAAGAGTAGAGCGCTAAAAATAACGACTCCAGCGGCCAGCCACAGAAAAAAATAATTTTCCGGAATATCCAGCACCGGGGCAATGTCGCTCAGTTCATGATCGTCACCGCTCAACAGCGAAGTGACTTCCACCTGGATTGCGGGAATAATGATTTTAACCGGAGGAGTGCCGATGCCCGGTTTAACGCCGATAAAGGTCATCTCCGGGATCAGATAATTACCGCTCAGAAAGGGGGCCAGGATAAAACTGCGACTCCGGACCAATCTCTTGGCCGTCAATTCTTGCCGTAGCGGCAGGGAACGAACAATGGTAAAGTCACCGATCATTGCCTCAAAGGCGGGAAATTCGAGAGTAGAGTCTTCAGGAGCCGTTGCGGTCAGGGTGAAAACGATTTGTTCGGCCACGGTCATTTCCTGCCGGCTGACGCTGACCCGTACTGAAAATTCGCCCTGGCTGAAGGTCTCCTGAAAAGCCGGCTCCTCTGCAATCGATTGCTCTGTTTCGTCTTGGCAGCCACTGAGCAGCAGGCAAAACAGGAGAGCCAGATAAATCCGAAATCCTGAATCCAAAATCCCAAATCTCCTAAGCATATTGCATCCTTTTTTCACGGCTTCGGAAAAATCGGACCAGGTCGGCAACATAGTCCTGGCTGGTCTGGAGCGGGATATGATCCACATCCATCGATCGAAAAAGGCTTTCAAGATTTCGAAGCCGTTCTCCGGCCAGCTGCCGGTACTGTTGTCTGACCTCCCTGCTGCCGCAGTCGATAAGGATGCTTTCACCGGTTTCAGCGTCTTCAAGTTCGATGAGTCCGGCAGGAGGCAGCTCCATTTCCCTGGGATCGGTGATGGAGACACTGATCAGATCATGGCGCCGGGCCAGGATTCGCATGTCCCGGCTGAAGTCCGGCGAGATAAAGTCGGAGATAACAAAAACAACGGCCCGTTTCCTCATGACCCGACCGAAAAAATCAAGGGCTACACTGATATCGGTCCTGGCCTGGCTTGGCCGAAAATGAAGAATTTCCCGGATCAACCGCAGGACATGGGAAACTCCTTTTTTGGGTGGGATGAACAGCTCAATGATGTCGGTAAAAACAATGAGCCCCACCTTGTCGTTATTCTTGATAGCGGAAAAGGCAAGAAGAGCGGTGAGTTCCGCTGCCACCTCATTTTTGGTCTTTTCCATGCTGCCGAAAGCGCCGGAAGCGGAAAGATCCACCAGAAAAAAGACCGTCAACTCCCGCTCTTCCACATACTGTTTGATGTAAGGAATCCCGGTGCGGGCGGTGACATTCCAATCAATGGTGCGAATGTCATCACCGGGCTGGTATTCCCGCACCTCATCAAATTCCATGCCGCGACCCTTGAAAACACTTTCATACTCTCCGGCGAGAACCGAGTTCACGGTTTTGCTGGTATGGATCTGGATGGAGCGGATTTTTTTGGCAAGATCTTCAGAAATCACGGTACTTCAACGGTATCCATAATCTGCTGAACAACATCATCGGCAGTTTTTTCCTCAGCCTCCGCCTCATAGGTGATGATAACCCGGTGACGGAGGACATCCATGCCGATTGTTTTGACATCCTGGGGCGTGACAAATCCCCGTCCCGCCAGCATGGCGCATCCTCTGGCGGCCATGGCCAGGTAGATCGATGCCCTGGGCGAAGCGCCATACTGAATGAGATGGTCAATCTTGAGCCCATACTGATCGGGATCCCGGGTGGCGGATACCAGATCGACAATGTACTGCTCGATTTTTTCATCCATATAAATTGACACTGTCTTGTTCCGCAGGCGCACCAGGTCGGAGGGCTGTATCATCGGCTGGGCTTCCAGTTGATTGGCAGGTGAGGCCATGCGGTTCAGGATGATCAATTCCTCCTCTTTGGAGGGATAGGTGACCTTAAGTTTGAACATGAAACGATCCACCTGGGCCTCGGGCAGCGGATAGGTGCCTTCCTGCTCTATCGGATTCTGGGTAGCCAGTACCATGAAAGGGTCATCCAGGGGAAAAGTCGTGTCACCGATGGTGACCTGGCGTTCCTGCATGGCCTCAAGCAGAGCACTCTGCACCTTGGCCGGGGCCCGGTTGATCTCGTCGGCCAGGATGATATTGGCGAATATCGGCCCCTTTCTGATGGTAAAATCTCCTGATTTCGGATTGTAAATCAGGGTACCGATCAGGTCACCCGGCAGCAGATCCGGGGTAAACTGAATACGCTGGAACGAGGCCTGAATGCTTTTGGCCAGGGTGGTTACGGTCAACGTCTTGGCCAGACCGGGAACGCCTTCGATGAGGACATGATTGTTGCATAATAGCCCGACAAGGAGCCGGTCAACGAGGGAGGACTGACCGACAATCACTTTACCGATTTCACTGCGGATCTGCTCGAGAAGCATTCCTTCCTTTTCAATCTCCCGGTTAAGGAGCTGGACATCAACTGACATAATTATTCCTGATTCCTTTGTCTGAAAACTTCCCTTTTTCCAAGGGTAATTTTTGTAAATATTCGGGTTGATGATAGATTTGCACTATAACCTGCGTACTGTAAATATTTGGGCGAACCTGAAGTGCTATCCGAATATTTACTGATTTTTTTGAATATATCCTTCAGTTTCTATGACATAGAAATGTAGATTGCCATCATATAAAAAAGGTTCCTTCTTTTCACGATAGGGACAACAGTATACCGGCGTCCAGCATTAATTCTCAAATTTATTTATGATTACCACTAATCTTCAGCCTCAGATGTAATAGCTACTGACAAACGCAGGGTGGGACACGAAGAGTTTGACACGTAGGAGCTCACTCCTGTGAACGCTAAGGGACTTTGAGAAAAAATTTACCCTTTATCGCCCGGACGGCCAGACTCCTACAGCACCGTGCCTAATTATGGCTGAAGTTCGTTGGTAATCACAAATTTGTTTGACAGTGGTTAATGGGAAAATATAAAATTAAAAATACATCTTTCATGTTACCAGTTAAAAAATTTTAAACCTCTCTACTTTTTAAACTGCAAAAAGACGTATCCTGCTGGGCAGGATCAGGGAAAACAAGGCATACTATGAAAAATACAATAATATTAAGACAATTTGTTTTTTTTATCTTTCTTTTTTTTATGAGTCTGACACCAATGGTGGTTCAGGCCCAACAGGTTTACCGTATCTCGATTCTGCCCCGTTATTATCCTGAAAAACTGACGGCCATGATCACTCCCATGGCAGCCTACCTGTCCAAGGAGACAGGGTTTGAAATCAGGCCCGTGCTGACAAAAAATTTTGCTGAATATGAAGAAAAAATCCGGGATGGAGTCATTGATATCGGCTATCAAAATCCTCTTGTCTATATCAACGTAGCGGCAAGCCATAAGGCGGTGGCCACGGCAGTAAAGGGAGAGGGTGGTGAGAAATTTCGCGGCATTATCATTTCCAGGCCCGAGGCTCCCATCACAAAATTACAGGAACTGCGTCATAAAAAAGTCATAATCGTATCCAAAACATCGGCCGGCGGATATCTTTCCCAGAAGTTGACCCTGGCCGAGCATGGCTTGGATGTGAATGGGGATTGTGAGATTGAAGTTGCGGCGGAGAACAGACAGGAGAATGTCATTATTTCGGTCAGCATCGGTGATGTCGATGCCGGCTTTATCCGGGAATCCGCCCTGCACGCGGCAGATCAATACATCATGCCAGGATCCATCCGAGTTGTGGCGGAATGTGCCTGGCTGCCCAACTGGGCATTATCTCTTAGCAATTCCATGGCTCCTGACCACAGAAAAAAGATCGTCAAGGCTTTGTTAGCCCTGAGCGAAGACTCTGTCGAAATCCAAGCCATGGGCCTGAAAAGGTTTATTGCGGCAAATGATGCAAAATATGACGTGATGCGCAAGATCACCGGCAGGAAGAGGGCCCGTTGAGCAGAGATGTTACATAGGAGTGGCAAACCTGTTTTGAAGCTGTTATTTTCATATAAATATGGGCAATGTTGGGGGATAACTGCTAGTTCAATAAGATATTGCCAAGGGACTTACACCCGCCAAGCGTGTACTGACAAAAGTCTTGAAAAACCTGATGTTTTATTCCACTTTAGTGGGTTGGGTAAATTATGACAAAGAGGCAGAAGGTGGCTAAGAAAAAAAAACCCAAGAAAAAATGTTGCAAAAAATATAAGCAAAAAGGAATACATTGCAAAAATTGTCCATACTTTGAGAAAGAAAAAAAGAAAAAAATTAAGAAAAAAAAGAAATCTGATCTAAAAAAACAGAAGAAAAAAGATAAAAAAAAGAAATAGGCTAACTGACTATATTTTTGAAAAAATCATTGATTGCGGTGGTTTTTTTTTACATATTTACTATTGTATGGTAAATTTCAGTAAGAACTACTTTTATCAATTATTTTGCTGAAAACAGGAAATTAATTTCAAGAGTCTATTTCACCAAAAAAAATTGCAGGCTATTAGATCTTATAAGCAGGACTTTCCCGCTAAAAAGGTTGAGGCAATTCGCCAGTTGCAGTACCGTTTTGATCTGGACACAACGCATTCAAAACAAGTCTGTCGACTGGCAATGTCTATTTTTGATCAATTGCAGCCGTATCACGGTTGTGATTCTAAGTATCGTTTGTATCTCTTTGCAGGCTCTCTCCTCCATGATATTGGCCACTGCATCAGTGGCCAAAAACATCATAAACACAGCCGAAGACTCATCCTGAAGTATGGCATAAGCGGGTTTGATTCGACAGAAAAAAAAACTATTGCCCTAATAGCTCGATATCATAGAAAAAAAACACCGAGAAAATCACATCATAAATTTGCTTCTCTGCCGGCAGAATGGCGGCATTTTGTCCGGGTAGCATCTGCTGTTCTGCGTATTGCTGATGGTATGGACCGCAGTCGACAAAGTGCTGTTGAACATGTCACTGTCTCAGTGGGTAATGGCAATGCTGATTTTGTTATGACAGGTGAGGCAAATATGTCAGTTGATATTTGGGGTGCTGAGCGTAAGAAAAAATTTTTTGAAAAGGTATTTCATCTCAAAGCAACCTTTACAGATGGGGGAAATAATGGAAAAAGCTAATAAAAAAAAAGGCCCTAAAAAAGGCAAAGAAGGTTCATCCGGGGCAACAGCACAAATCAAGGGTGTGGTTAAAAAGCTTGAATCCAAAGTAAAAACGGTAAAACCAAGGAAGCGTTCTGCCAAGATCAGAGAACAACTGAAAAAGAAAGAAAAGGAAAAGATCGTTGAGGCCACGATGCTCAAATATTATGAGAAAGAAGAACTCAAAATATATCAGGCTGAATTGATCAAAATGCAGAAACATCTGGAAAATACCGGTAAAAAGATGATTATCCTTTTTGAAGGAAGGGATGCGTCGGGAAAGGGTGGTACGATAAGGAGAATCGTCCGTTATCTAAATGAAAAACATTATCGGGTAGTAGCGCTTGGCAAACCAAGCGCTGAGCAGAAAACAGAACTCCACATAAAACGATATGTAGAACAGTTTCCTCACGCCGGTGAAATGGTCCTGTTTGATCGAAGCTGGTATAACCGCTCCATGGTGGAGCCGGTGATGGGCTTTTGTACCCCGAAACAATACCGGCAGTTTATGAATAAAGTGATCAGCTATGAACAGAATTTCATCTCAGATGGGAACACTATTTTTATTAAATTGTATTTTTCAGTAACAAAAGAGGAACAGAAACGGCGATTTGACAGAAGAAAAAATGATCCATTACGACAATGGAAACTCAGTGAAGTTGATTTACAGGCCCAGGATCTCTGGGGTGAATTTACTGAAAAAAAATTCAGGCTATTGGAGAAAACACACACAGCCAAGACACCATGGCATATTATTCGCTCAGACGATAAACATAAGGCTCGCAGGGAAACCATGAAGCTTATTCTCAATTTGGTGAAATATAAGGGCCGTCGACGTTCGCTTAATTTCACCCCGGATCCAAAGATAGTCATTCCTGGGAATAAAGAACTGAAATTGATGCGAAAAGAACGAAAAAAATACGGCAAGTTTATCAGTTAGTCAACTTACAACATTCATAGGCGAGAAGAGTAATGGGATCTCACAAGAAGAAAAAAGCAATAAAAAAAACCAAAAAAAGTGGTTCTAAACATGACGTTATGCAGCCAAAAAAAATAAAGCTTGCTGAGAGCACCGCTTTGAAAAGTATTGAGAAAGGAAAAAAGAAAAAAAGCGAGCCTGTCTGGGTAAAAACAGCCACCATTGAGTATGAACTAGAATTAAAAAAACTGCAGATTGAACTTTTAAAGATGCAGAATTACATCAAGGCCCGGGGAAAACGGTGTGTCATGCTTTTTGAGGGGAGGGATGCAGCTGGTAAAGGAGGCACCATAAAAAGAATTATTCAGTATCTTAATCCCCGCGGCGCCAGGGTGGTGGCCCTGGAAAAGCCCAGTAATAAGGAGCAGACCCAATGGTTTTTTCAACGTTATGTGCAGCATCTTCCTTCTGCCGGTGAAATAGTGCTGTTTGACCGCAGTTGGTATAACCGGGCCATGGTCGAACCGATTATGGGTTTCTGTACTGATCTCCAAAATAAGCGATTCATTAAAGATGTACCGATGTTTGAAGAGATGCTGGTTAAGGACGGGATTATTTTCTTTAAATTTTACTTCTCCGTATCCAAAGAAGTGCAACTTGCAAGATTTGACTCACGGGAAGTCCACCCCCTTAAACAGTATAAAATTTCACCGGTGGACAAATTGGCTCAGGATTTGTGGGATCAATATACTGTGAAAAAGTTTCAAATGCTCAGTGAGACCAACAGAACTATTGCTCCATGGATAATTATCAGATCAGACAACAAGAAAAAAGCGCGCCTTAATTGCATAAAGCATATTTTGACACACATACGGTATGACGGTAAAATTGATACCAAAAAGTTGCAAATAGATCCGAAAATTGTCGTTTCCGGTATTGATGAACTTAAGTATATGGAAGAACATCTGCTGAGTTCTGAGACCTTGCCGGGGTAGAGAGTCTATACGATTTTGTTACGATAACATTTGTAGTAATTCTGCAACAAGTTCTTCTGTTTCCTTATCTTCTATTGGCAATGTAATATCTGCCTTGGTAGAGTATTCAGATTTTCTCTGTTCAAACAACGCTCGTGCTTCATCTTGACTTTTCAGGAGCGGGCGTTTTTTGATTTTTTTCTTGGCATTTGGATGGTTGAAAATTTTTTCGACAATGGCGTCAAAACTTGACTGCAGATAAACAACTGTACCGATTTTGTTCAAATTTTCAACTTTATAGAAACCTCCTCCTGTTGAAATAATGCAGTTGTGGACATTTTTTTCAAGCCAGTTTGCAGTTTTTTTCTCCAAATTCCTGAAATAGGGCTCTCCGTTTTTTTTAAAAATTTTTCTAATTTTCCTGTTTTCCAGACTTTCTATCATGTCATCGGTGTCTACGGCGTACATTCCTGTTTTTTCACCAAGAGCACGGGCAATTGTCCCTTTACCCACACCCATAAATCCTATCAGAATGATGTTTTTAGATTGCATTGCTTATTCTTCCTCTCAGTTATTTATTTTTTGTTTTATAAAAATAAATAACTATTCAAGTGGCCACCAAAATGGCCTAACCACTGTTGCGTAACTGTTCAGGATTGCTAACTATTGGTTATTTTAAAGATTTATTCCAGGCCTCAATACCGCCTTCGAAATTTTTTACCATTCCAAGGCCGGACAATTCATGAACCAGCCAGGCATAACCGGAGCGGATTCCGCCGGTACAGTAATACACCACTGGTTTGTCCAGGTTGACTCCATGGCCGACGAGCATTTTTTTCAGCTGTTCCGTCGATAGCGGCCTTCGGTTTGGACCTTTGTAAAATTTTTTCCAGGAAACATGAATGGCATCCGGTAGATGGCCCCGCACCCATTCCAGGCCGGAGCGGACATCAACAATGGTGTATTGGCTGTCACGATTCAGCAGTTCGTGCGCCGTGATATTTTCTCCTGGTTTGAGATCAACCTGATACATTGTTTTCTCTGTTTCTCTCTGTTTTCCCTTTTTCAGGGGCAATCCGGCCTCTTTCCAGGCGGATATCCCGCCGTCAAGAAGCCGCACCGGCCCTTGGTGGCCGAGCCAGGTGAACAACCAGGTGCCCCAACCTTCACCGCCCCAGCTTTTGTCGGCATCACCGTATACAACAATTTTTGATTTTTCGTTGATTCCCAGCCCGCCAAGATGCTGAGCCAGTTCATCCGGCGGCAGAATCCGATATTTGATGCCGTTGATGTCTGTTGCGGTCAGGTTTTCCCAGGAAAAGGGAAGAGCGGCAGGGAGATGATTCTTCATATACAGTTTTACCGGCCGGCAGTCCAGGATGACACAGGAATTGTCTTTGACGAGTTCAGTCGGACTTATCAGGCCGAGATCGGCCCCCAAAACAGTATTTGTCAGTGTCATAAGTAAAAGCATAATGAGCGGCGGGAAAAAAGTCGGCTTAATTATAAAAAAAAATTCCATGCTCTTTTTTTCAAGCTAAGTTTTTCAAACGTTCCCGGTTTTCAGGCTGTATTCCTGGATAGGTTGCAAA
>JAOZOY010000016.1:0-29397 GCA_029933005.1 Deltaproteobacteria bacterium | reverse complement strand
ACGTGAGAATGGGAATTACAATTGTCCCTCCACTGGCAGCAATTTGATGATACCAGTTATAAAACGCTGCCAGAACCCGCTTTCGGGATCTTTGCTATAATGTATCTCCTCACCATCGATTTCGGTGATCCATGTTAAATTGCCTTTTTCGTCCAGCAATACCCGATAACTGTTTTCCGGTTTCACCCCTTCATCCATGTAAGCGATCACCTGATCGGCCACTTCCGGACTTTCAACATACAACCCAACCTCAGTGTTGATATCCGAAGATCTTGGATCAAGATTGAAGCTGCCGATAAACACTGATTCGCGATCGAAGACTACGCTTTTGGTGTGTAGAGCAGCCTTGGATTGAAACGAGACAATTTCTTGCTTGCCCGGCTTCTTAACAGCTCCGGCATCCGGCCGAAGTTCGTATAGCTCTATTCCATTTTTAAGTAATTTGACGCGACATTTTGCATAACCGGCATAAGCGGCCAGGACGTCATTGGAAACCAGTGAATTAGTCAGCACGCGAATCTTTATCCCGCGCTCGTGCAGTTGTTTTGCAGTTTCAGTGCCACGTTCGCGAGCAATGAAATAGGCCGACTCGATGAGCAGTTCCTCGCGCAGTGTGTCCAATTTTTTATAAAAGCTCTTATCGACATTGCTGCTTGTGTTTTTATCATATATGGTCACCGGATTATCCCAAATGATCTTTCCCTGCGCCCAGATCAATTTGTGAAATATAGAAGCCATTTCAGCCTTGAGTTCGGCAATATCCTGATCTAAGGGATGAGGGTAATTTTTCTCGGCAACCTGTTGGTGCACGACTGACATCGTCTCCTGCAAATCTTCCTTGGTATATGACTGGTCTACCAGCGCAGCGATCGGCACCGACCACTCACCATTCCAGAACGTGTCGAATACATTGGAAATATCCCGGACAAGCGGACCAACGGCGGCTATGTCAAGATCCCGGAAATTGGCCTTTGTGTCGACGCCGAAATAATGATTGCCGATGTTGCGGCCGCCGACGATAGACATGACATTGTCCATGACCATAATCTTGTTGTGCATGCGGTGATTCAGCCGGTTCATGTCGGTGATGAAATCGAAAATGCGTGCGCCGCGGCGGGCAAACGGATTGAAGATGCGAATCTCGATATTCGAGTGGGCATCCATGGAGGCGAGGGACGCGTCACGACCCGATAGGTTTATGTCATCCAGAAGAATCCGTACTTTGACTCCTCGATCGGCTGCTGCCACAAGCCGCTCGGCCAGAATCAGGCCGGTGGCATCCGGCTCCCAGATGTAATATTGCACGTCCAGGCTTTTCTCGGCCAGCTCGGTAAGCATGATACGGGCTGTAAACGCTGGACGCGGGTAGCGGATGATGGCAAATCCCGACTCACCCGGATGCTCCGCTTCCATAGCGGTAATTTGCTTGCCGACCGCTGTACTTTGGTAATCCTGGAAGGCCGTTGAACCGGTACGAACATAATCGGTAGGAATTCTCGCACAACCGGCAAACAGCAGGGTTGTAAACACAAGCATAAGAAGAAAAGATTGGATTGTGGAGCTCTCCAGCAGATTGACAGTGATATGTCTCGGAATCAGCTGCGGACAAGATCGAAAAGAAAAAGTTAAGTGGTTATCAACTATGCTCTTGTTCTTCATCGCTCTGTCTCCAGGAGCACATCTTGCTAAATATTTCTCAGGCAGCACTCTTAGGCATTCCGGACAGAATCAGCATATAACAGACATACAATTTTTGCTGTAATTTTGTACGTCAAAATCCATCTCTCATCTGAACAAATTTTTCACATCCTCGACTACGAGGTAGAGGGCCGGAACCAGGATCAGGATGATAAGAGTTGAAAAAAGTATGCCAAAGCCAAGGGAAATGGCCATGGGAATGAGAAACCGGGCCTGCCGGGATGATTCAAAGATTATAGGCATCAATCCAAAAAAAGTGGTCAGGGTGGTCAAAATGATGGGCCGGAAGCGGCGGGTGCCGGCATTGACCACGGCGGCATAATGTGTGGCGCCTTCTTCGACCCTGTGATTGGCAAAATTAAGCAGAATAAGAGAGTCGTTCACCACCACGCCTGACAAGGCGACGATGCCGAACATACTGAGCAGGCTCAGACTGTAGCCCATGAGCAGATGACCGCCAATGGCGCCGACAATACCGAACGGAATACTGATCATGATAATGGCCGGCTGAATATAACTCCTGAACGGGATGGCCAGCAGCATATAAATAATCAGCATTGCCGCGCCCATGCCTCTGCCCAGCACTTTCATACTGTCGATCCGGTCAGCCTGTTTCCCTTCAAAACTGTAGTTCAGCCCCGTATATTTTTCCTTAAGCATGGGCAGGGTATCTTTTCTGATGGACTCCAGTACCATTTCAGCCTTGCTTTGCGGAGTGACGTCGGCGGTGACGGTCACGGCTCGCCTGCCGTCACGCCGGCTGATCCTGGTGTCGGCCTTGCCTCTTGTTATTTCGGCAATTTCCTTCAGGGGCACCTTGATTCCCTTAGGCGTTGTAATGAGCATCTCATCCAGATAATATTCCGCTTCTCTTTCCTCTTCGGGATTGCGAACCATGATGGAGATCTCGTTGCGTCCCCGGATCTGGGTCAATACCTCAAAACCGTAATAGGCATGTCTGATCTGTCTTGCGACTTGCATGGGACTCAGGCCGAGCTGGTACCCTTTGGGACTTATCTTAAAATCATACTGTTCCTTGCCTGGGGTGAAGCCGTCGTCAATGTCTGATACAAGCGAAAAAAAACGTAAGGCATCAGCCAGCTCCGAACTGGCTTTTTCAAGAACAGCGGTATCCCGGTGCTGGAGTTCGATTGTCAGGGCCGCGCCCGAACCGGGTCCGCCGAAATCCGCCTTGAATTTCATGCTTTCAAGACCGGGGATGCTGCCGGTTTCCCGCCGCCATTTTTTGGTAAAATCCGAGGTGTTGACGACCCGCTCTTCCGGCGGAATCATGAGTACCTGTATCCAGAGAGTATTTTTGTCCACATACGACAAAATCCCTTCCGACTGATTCTCCCGACCGATCTTGTCAAGCAGTTTTTCGGCAGATGCCATCAGCCGGTCATGCACTTTCATGGTTTCCTCCACCGGCACTCCTACGGGCAGGGTCGCGGCGGCATAGGAAAGATCCGATTCAACCTTAGGAAACATGGTGATCCCCAAACGGCCGCTTTTGACATAAGAGACGGTGATCATCAGGATGACGATGCCGACGGCAATACTCACGTACCGGAATTTGAGAAAAAGTTTTAACGAGGGGACGTAAAGGGTTTTGACAAAGGACGTAAATCCCCGAGAAAAACGCTGTTGGAAGTGGCTGATCAGGAGAAGTATTCTATTTTTAGTCTCTTTCTGGTGACCAAGATGGGCAGGCAGGACAAAGAGGGCCTCGATGAGGGAAATAAAAAAGACTGAAGCCACCACCACCGGGATATTTCGAAAAATTTTGCCCATGACACCCGGGACAAAATAGAGGGGAAGAAAGGTGATAATATTGGTGATGACGGAAAAGGTCACGGGCATGGCCACTTCCCTTGTCCCCCTGATTGCCGCCTCAAGGGAGCCGAATCCTTTTTGTTTATAACTATAGACGTTTTCTCCGATGACAATGGTGTCATCCACGACAATGCCAAGAGAAATAATAAAGGCAAAAAGGGAAACCATATTAATGCTGACGTCAAAATAAGGGATAACGAGAAGCGATCCCAAAAATGAGATGGGAATTCCCATGGTGACCCAGAAGGCCAGCCTGGTCTCAAGAAAGAGTCCCAGCAGGCAAAAGACGAGAATAAGCCCAAAATAACCGTTTTTAACCAGCAGGGTGATACGCTGTTTAAAATGCTCGGACCGATCGTTAGCTGTGGCTACGGACACCCCGTCCGGCAGGATTTCCCTCAGTTCCTCCACATGTTGCATCACGGCTTCGGCCACGGAAATCGGGGTCTGTTTGCCGATACGGAAGACCTCGACCCCCAGGGCAGGCTGACCATTGTAAACCAAAAACTGATCGGTTTCTTCAAAATCGTCTCTGATTTCAGCCAGTTCACCCAGGGTGAGCATGGTGCCGCTTGAACCGGTCACAATGGGAATACGAGAAAATTCGTTTTTAAAATCCTTACGCTCCTTCATCCTGACCAGGATTTCCCCGCCTTTAGTTTTGATGCTGCCACCGGGAAGATCCTGGGCCGCGCCCCTGATTTTCAGGGCAATGTCAGCCAGTGTCAGATTGTAGGCGCGCAGGATGTCCTGGGGTATTTCAATACTCATTTCCAGAGGACGTTCACCGAGAAGTTCCACCTGGGTGATTTCTTTATCCTGGAGAAGCCGGTCCCTGATCATTTCCGTAATTTCTCGCAGGACGCTCCTTTCCTGATCACCATGGATAATCAGGGTGATCACCTGTTTTTTGCGGGAGCGGATAGAAACAATAGGCTCTTCCGCCTCCTCGGGGAATGATGTAATCCGATCAAGTTCGTTTTTAATGTCCATGGACAGCTGCTGAAGGTCCGTGTTAATGATGGCTTCAACAGCGACTTTACCCATTCCCTCATTGGCCATGGAGTTGATTTCCTCGATCCCGTCCAGGCTCTGGATAGCCGATTCAATGGGCAGGACAACGCCTTCATCGATTTCCTCTGGGCTTGCGCCGGGGTAAACTACGGTGACATCGACAATGTCGTAATCAAACTCGGGAAAGACCTCCTGTTTAATCTGGCTGCCCCATAAGAGTCCGCCGCCAAGGAGAAAAATCATAAAAAAATTAGCGGCAACGGGATTGCCGGCCATCCAGGCTATGGGACCTTTTTTGATCATCCCGGTCATTATTGATTATCCCTGGCAGCCTTATTATTTCCGGTTTTCTGTTTTTCGTCGATCTTCAAAAACATTCCTTCAATAGGAGAGGAAATATTGGAAATAATAATCTGATTGCCGGCCGCAAGCCCCTTGTCGATAAAGACAAAGTCGCTATCTTTCCAAAGAACGGAAACAGGCTGTATATGGAGGGTCTCATCAGCAGTAGCAATAAACACCTGATTGTTTTCCCGCAGGGAAAAGCGGGGAATCCGGATAACATTTTCGATTTTTTTCCCTTTAATCTCGGCCCGGACAAAATCAGCAAGCAGCAGCGGTGTTTTTTCCTTTTTAAGGCCCATGGGATCATCGATCTCAATTAAAATTCTTGCCATCAGACCGTCTTTGTCAAGTTCGGACTGCAGGCTGATGATTCTTCCCTCGTGGACGACCGGGCCCGACCAAACCCGGACAGAGGATCCCTGTCTATCTTTGCCCGGCAGCTCGAGCCACTTCAGTTTTTCCACGGGCAGAGAAATGTCCGCCCAGAAAATATCGGTTCCGGTTAAAATGCCAATTGATGACTGGTTTGATATTTCCGACCCAAGATCAACATTTTTAACCCTGACAATCCCGTTAAAAGGCGCCTTGATCACAGTTCTTTCAAGATCGATTTCAGCTTTTTCAAGTGCGGTTTCCACGACCTGGAGATCGGCATATGCCTTGGCCAACTGGGGTTTTCTCAGGGCCAGATCTTCACTGGATTGATCAATATCATCACTGAGCTGATTAATCAGCTCCCATTCTTTTCTGGCGACGGTCTGGCTGCCCTCTTCAATTCGCATATCCGCTTTTTTCAGGGCCAGGCCGTTTTGTTTCTGTTTTAGAATCAGTTTGTAATCCGTGTCGTCAATCCGCACCAGAGTCTCACCTTTCCTGATGATACCGCCAGGGACAAAGTCAGGATGGAGGTAAACCACCTGGCCGGAAACCCTGGCCTGGATATTGATCTCCTGGGCGGCAACAACCCTGCCTAGAGCCTTGATCGTAACATTTCTGCTCACAGGTGCAACATCCATGGTGTTGACAAGGGTCTGCATTTTTGCCGGCGGCTTTCGTTCAGCCTTGGGACTTGTTTTCAGCAGATATTGTGAAATAGCCACGCCCACCAGCAGGAGGATGAGGATCATGCCCAGTGCCAGCAATCTCTGTTTCCAGGATCTGATTGGCGCAGGTGTATCTTTGGGTATTGCGTTGTTAGGTGTTTGTTCGGACATTAATTCCCTCCTTGGCCCCGCTGCCGTCCGTCCGATACTTCTTGCGTCATCCATGAACCTCCCAGAGCCTTATGAAGACGTATTCTGGCAATAATCATCTTTTCTTCATTTATAATAATGTTCTGCTCCAGCAGAATCAGATTCAGTTCTTCGCGCAGGACATTGATAAAATCAGTGCTGCTGTTCAGGTAGCGCCGGCGTGCTTCCCTCACGGTCTGTTGAGAGAGTTTGAGCTGTTTTTGGACTGATTGCAGCGTCCGGGCGTATTGATCTTCTTCGATCAGGGCGTCCTCTACTTCCTTGATCGCGGTGAAAACGGTTTTTCCGTATGCGGCGAGCCGCTCATCCGCTACCGCCTTAGTTCTTTCAACTTCGGCTTTTCTCCGCCCGCCGTCAAAAACGGGGCCGGTGAGATTTGCGGCAAGATTGAGCAGCCAGTTGTCAAAAAGCGAGTTGATATCCTCTGATAAAGAGTTGTATGAGGCCGTAAGCCTCAGGGCCGGCAGTCGGTCCGCCTTTGCTGCGGCGATCTCCCATTCGGCGGATTTAAGCCGCAGTCCTGCGGCGCGGATGTCCGGTCTTTGCGCAATGAGATCGGCGGGCAGACCAAGGGGTGGAATTGCGCCGATTTCAGGAAAAACATTTTCCCACTTGAATTGGTTTTCCAAGGATGCGCGTCCGGTAAGAAGCGCTAGCTGATGTTTGCTTAATTCCTGTCTGCTCCGGACGGAAATCAGGGCCTCCTCTATTCTTTCAACGACCTGCTGTTGTTGGTAAATATCAAGTGCGGTTGATTTTGCCAGAGGAAACCTTTGGATAATAACCTGGAGCAGTCGTTTCTGCATCTCCAGCTGTTTGTTGAAAAGTTGCTGCTGTTTTTTGCTTGAGATCAGGATAATCCAGTTTTCGCCAATCTCTCCACTAACAGAGAGCATGGCAGATTGCAGATCCCCTTCCGAGGCTTGGGCCAAAACAGCCATTGTCTCTTCTTCGGCCCGTACGCGTCCCCAGAAATCAACTTCATAGCCGGTTGTAAGGCCAAGGGACCATTCATCTCGTCCTCTCTGCCCCATCTCTTTCAATTTTTGCTCGATATACGAGCCTTGCGCCGATGCGTAGAGATCCGGATACAGGTTTGCTCCGGCTTTGACGGCAGCATAATGCGCCTGAGTCAGTCGCGCCCAGGCTTGGCGGATAGAAAAATTGTCCTCTATGGCCAAACCCATGAGTTGATTCAGTTCAGAGCTGTTAAACTCCTGCCACCACTGGCCGGGTTGATCCACTTTTTCTGAATAGAGAGAATAATGAGACGGAAAATGAGCCGGCTGCTCCCGGGAAAATTCCGGGCTGTAGAGAGAACAGCCGTAAAGAGCTGTTGTCAGGCTGAGAAAGAGAAGAACGGCTTTCACTCATTCTCTCCGTTCAAGTTCCGGTAATATCTGATTCCGGCCAGGGAAAAATCCGTGATATGGCGGGCCACGGCTTCAACATTATCAAGGTCAAGGGGCAGCTCTTTGATATGACGCGTCCTGCCTTTTTCGTTATAACTTAAAAAAAGGCATTGACTGATAATGCTGTAGGTCAGTCTGGCAATCAATTTTCTGCTGCCGTTTTTACCGTAAATTTCTTTGATCAGTTCATCCATCCTCTCTTTTTTCCGGCTGATGATATCCCTTATGATATTTTCACTTTCCTTAGTGGGATCGGTCATTTCCTTGGCCATGATTTTGTAAAAATTTCCTTTCATATTCTGGTTGAGAATCCTTTGCAGCAGAGAAAGGATGACATGATATAGTTTGACCTCGGGATTTTCCTTATGTTCAAAATTTTGCGGAAAAAGTTCTTCACTCTGCGCAAATGTGTACAGCAGGACAGCCCGGTAGAGGGCTCCTTTAGAACGGAAATAATAATTCACCGAGGCAATATTAGCCCCGGCCATTTTACATATTTCTGCGATTGAGGTATTAGTGAACCCTTTTTCTGTGAAAATGACAGCACCGCTTTCCAGGAGTTTTTGTTTTGTTGTTTTCTTCTGTTTGAGAGAAGACATGACATGAACCAAAATGAAATTAATGAAAGACTTACACTGCCATCCGGTATCGAAAGTTTTATAGAGACTGAAATACGTATTTTAAATGATCGTTTTAAATATAGTTAAAGCAGATCGTTGGACGTGTCAAGAAATGGGTGTTTATGCAACGGTTATCTTTTTTGAGTAAGGGGGCTGAACCACAAATACAGCTTATGTTTTATGTTCATGGGATAGCCAAATGTTTACATCCTGAACTGTATATGCTAATGAGGTCACATGCTTCCCCACCCATTTTTTTACAGACTTCATCTATTTGTGGAGCCGGGAGAAGTATTTTGTACCATTGTACATGAATATCGCCTCTGTTCCGCAGGCACAAAAAAATAAGGGAAAAAGATGACAACACAACAGATTATTTACACAATAGTTGACGAAGCCCCGGCTTTGGCTACTTATTCTTTATTGCCTATCCTCCAAGCATATACCAAAAAATCCGGCGTTTCCATTGAGAAAAAAAACATTTCTCTTGCCGGAAGAATTATTGCAAATTTCCCCGATAACCTGACTGAGGACCAGAAAGTTTTCGATTATCTCAGCGAATTGGGCAAACTTGTCAAAATCCCTACGACCAACATCATTAAACTCCCAAACATCAGTGCTTCCATTCCTCAATTAAAAAGGGCAATCAAAGAGTTGCAGGATAAGAGCTATGACATTCCGGACTATCCTGAAGAGCCCGAAACAGACGCCGAAAAAGAACTGCACGCACGATTTGCTAAAGTTCTCGGCAGTGCTGTTAATCCGGTCCTGCGAGAAGGAAACTCTGACAGACGGGCAGCAGATTCGGTCAAGCAGTTCGGCTTGAAAAATCCCCACAAGATGATGAAAGAGTGGCCGTCTGCTTCAAAATCCCGGGTCGCCCATATGACGGAAGGAGATTTCTACGGCAATGAAAGATCAACCACTGTTGCAAAAGCGTGCAATGTACGGATTGAATGTGTAACCGGTGACGGCAATGTAACAGTTCTTAAAGAGCAGATACCTCTTTTAGAAGGCGAAGTTATTGACGCCTCGGTGATGAATGTTCGTGCACTACGGCAATTTTATGCCGAGCAGATTAGAAATGCTAAAAATAATGGTGTGTTGCTGTCGTTACACCTGAAAGCCACCATGATGAAAGTTTCTGATCCCATCATGTTCGGTCATTGTGTTTCTGTTTTTTATAAGGATGTTTTTGAAAAACATGCATCTGTTATTGACGAGCTGGGAGTTAATGTAAACAACGGCCTGGCTGATCTCTATGCCAAAATCGAAAATCTGCCTGAAGCGAAACGGACGGAAATTGAAGCGGATATCCAGGCGGTTTACAAAAAGCAGGCCGAACTTGCCATGGTCGATTCAAGCAAAGGCATCACCAACCTTCATGTACCCAATAATGTTATCATTGATGCATCCATGCCCGTCTTTATCCGAGACGGCGGCAGAATGTGGGGGCCTGACGATAAGCTGCACGACACAATCGCCATGGTTCCGGACAGGTGTTACGCGACAATTTATCAGGAAGTCGTTGAAGATTGCCTGAAAAACGGCGCCTTTGATCCGGCAACAATGGGCAGCGTATCGAATGTCGGCCTGATGGCGCAGAAAGCGGAGGAGTACGGCTCACACGACAAGACATTTGAAGCGCCGGCCAATGGAACCATTCGTATTGTTGACACGACGAGCGGAGAAACCTTGCTTTCACAAGAAGTGGAAAAGGGTGATATTTACAGAGCGTGTCAAACAAAGGATGCGCCAATCCAGGATTGGGTAAAACTTGCCATCACCAGGGCAAAGGCAACCGGAGATCCTGCCATTTTCTGGCTTGATGAGAACCGGGGTCACGATGCTGAGATTATTGCAAAAGTGAACACCTACCTGCCAAATCACGACACTACCGGTCTTGACATTCAAATCCTGACTCCGGATGAGGCAATACGAGTGTCACTGGAAAGAATCAGAAAAGGCGAAAATACCATTTCCGTGACCGGCAATGTCCTGCGTGATTATCTGACGGATCTGTTTCCGATTCTTGAACTGGGTACCAGTGCAAAATTACTGTCAATTGTCCCTCTGATGAATGGCGGCGGATTGTTTGAGACAGGAGCAGGCGGTTCCGCACCAAAGCATGTCCAGCAGTTTCTGACTGAAGGGCATCTGCGTTGGGACTCTCTTGGTGAATTTTGTGCTCTTGTACCATCATTTGAGCATATTGCCGCTACCTTCAACAATGAAACAGCCTCACTTCTTGCCGAAACTCTTGACCAGGCAATCGGCATTTTTCTAGAAAATGAGAAGTCGCCTTCCAGGAAGGTGGGCGAGCTTGATACCCGGGGAAGCCATTTTTACCTGGCCCTTTATTGGGCCCGGGCACTTTCCGCGCAAAATAAAGACGCAGAGATGCAGGCACGTTTTGCGGAAGTAGCCAAAAAGCTTGGCGACAATGAGGGAAAGATTATCGGGGAGCTGACTGCTGCCCAGGGACAACCCATGGATATTGGTGGTTATTACCAGCCTGATCGGAAAAAAACCACCAAGGCCATGCGCCCCAGCTCAACCTTTAATGCCATAGTTGACGGGATTTAAATTCATTAAATATCCGGTTAACCCGTCTGGCATTTGAGCCGTAGGGGCAACCACAAGGGTTGCCCCTCCAGCTAAAAATCCATCTTGAAGCTCATGACCCCTTCTTCGTAGCCGCTTTTTATTTTCAGTTCCGAATGGTTAAAAATAGCCTGCATCCTCTTGTTGCGCGGAAGAACCTCTGCCGTGAAGCCGGCAATGCCGTTACTCTTGGCGATGTTGACCAGATGCTTGTAGAGAAATTTCCCCAGACCGCGATTCTGCCAGTCATCCCTGACCACAAAAGCCACTTCGGCCATGTTGTTTCGTTCATCCAGATAATAGCGTCCCACTGCGATGATGTCATCGCCATGGGCCTCGGGCACCGTGCCGACGATGGCAACGTCCTTCCGATGGTCGATATAGACAAAATTTTTAATCTGCTGATGGCCGAACTCCTGATGGCCGCTCATGAACCGGTAGTAGATGGTTTCCCGGGACAGATCGTAGAGCAGGTCCCGCATGCTTGCCTCATCGGTTGGCTGGATTGAGCGGAAATTGACTTGGGTGCCATCGTCCAGAACCAGGGATGTTTTTGTCGCCTCCTGGGGGACGATGACAAATTTATCCTCAACATCGGCAAACTCGGCGGGCAGGTATCTGGCTTCCAGGGCTTCTTTAAACAGCTGCTCCCGATAATCGGGGTGGGCGATGCTGATCAGGGCCAGAACCCGATCCTGGATGGACTTGCCGTGGAGATAGGCAACGCCGTATTCGGTCACCACATAATGAACCGATCCCCTGGGGATGACCACACCGGAACCGGCCTGCAGCCTGGAAACAATACGGGATCGCTTGCCCTCGCTGGCCGTGGAGGGCAGGGTGATAACAGGCTTTCCTCCCCTGGATTCGGCCGCGCCCCGGTTAAAATTGACCTGACCGCCGATTCCGGAGTAAAAGCGGCCTTCTTCCGAATCCGAACAGATCTGGCCGGTGAGATCAACTTCCAGCGCCATATTGATTGAGACCATATTGTTGAGCTTGCGGATTGTGCTGGGATCGTTGACATACTCTGTGGGGCGGAAAGAAAAAATCGGGTTGTTGTTGATATAGTTATACAGCTTCGGGGTTCCCAGGCAGAAGCTTGTCACTACCTTGCCCCGGTCAATAGTCTTGTTTTTTCCAGTCACCACCCCGGATTCAATCAGCTCAATCATGGCATCGGTGATCATTTCAGTATGGATGCCGAGATCCTTTTTGTCCTTTAGAAATTCGATCACGGCCTGGGGAATCCGTCCCACTCCGGGAATTCGGCCAAGGCCAAGTTCCAGGGTAGCACCATCCGGAATGAGAGAGGAGACATGGGCGGCTATTTCTTTGCTGCTTTCATGAACCGGATGGCTTTTTCTTTCGATGAGCGGCTGATCCACCTCCACCAGCAGATCAATGTCATAAATATCAATAAGACTGTCGCCCTTGGTCCAGGGCATCTGGGGATTAACCTGGGCAATGACCAGAGAGGCATTTTCAGCGGCGCTTTTGACGATATCAACCGAAATGCCCAAGCTGACCATGCCCCTTTCATCAGGCAGGGTTACCTGGATGAGTGCGACATCCAGGGGCAGTTGTCCGGAATCAAAGAGTTTGGGAATATCAAACATCAGGATGGGTGTATAATGCCCCATACCGGTCTGGATGTAATCCCTGATCCTCTGACCGATGAAAAAACTGTTGACCCGGAAGCTGCCGGCGTATTCGGGCTTGGCATAGGGGGCGTCTCCCTTGGTCAGGAGCTGGACGATCTCGACATCGGCAAGGGTTCCGGCCCGATCGGTCATGGCCTGAACCAGTACCGTGGGTTCGCCGCAGCCGGTGCCGACAAAGACCCTTTGCCCTGACTTGATCCGAGCCACGGCCTTGGCCGGAGTGGTGAGCATGTCACTGTATGTTTCCTGCCAGTTTTCCTTCTTCATATGCTCGTCCTCCCCATGACATTAATTTCATCAAGTGTCATTCTGGCGTCCACGACAACGGGTTCATTATCAGTGATGATCAGGGGGTTGATGTCAAGCTCCCTGATCTGCGGAAAGTCGGTTGTCAACTGGCTGATGCGCTGCATGCAGTTGGCGATGGCGCTGATGTCGACTCCTTTCCGGCCGCGTTTGCCCTCCAGCATCTCGTATGACCGGGTTGCTTTCAACATCTGGATGGCCTCGCCTTCAGTAATGGGGGCCAGGTGGAAGGTGACATCTTTCATTACTTCGACAAAAATACCGCCCAGGCCGAACATCAACATGGGACCGAATTGTTCATCCCGATGCATGCCAATGATGACCTCCATGCCCTTGTCCGCCATTTTTTCGACAAAAACCCCTTCAATTGCTGCCTTCGGCGCTTTTTGCCGGGTACGAAGCATCATCAGGTCAAAGGCATCTTCCACCTGGGCGGGATTTGTCAGGTTAAGCTTCACGCCGCCAAGATCGGTTTTATGAATAATATTGGGGGAAACAATCTTCATGGCCACCGGAAAACCAAGCATCCGGGCAATCTCGACGGCCTCGTCGGGTGAAGAGGCCAGCCTGCCTCCGGGCGTGTTAAAACCATAGGCCTTAAGGATATCCTTGGCCCGCACCTCCCCCAGAAAGAGACGATCTGTCTGCTGGTGGCGGCGGATGATGCGCTCCACCTTACGCCGATTGACGCGGAAACGGGTAACCCGCCGAGGCGGCCTGTTGCGCCAGAGGGCATATTCATGCATGGCCCTGAGTGCGTCAACGGCCCGTTCCGGCGAATCGTAATCCGGCAGTCCGGCCCTGGCCAGTTCGTCCCTGCCCGGCATGACCTCGGTTCCGCCCATGAAGGCGGCAACAACCGGCTTAGATCCATTAAGCTCGTTGGCAATGGCCTTGGCCGTAGCCGCAGGTTGAGTCATGGCCTGGGGAGTCAGGATGACGACGATGCCATCAACCGAATCATCGGCCTGGCCCACCTTGACGGCTTCGGCATATCTTTCCGGGTCGGCATCTCCCAGCACGTCAATGGGATTACCGATACTGGCTGCCCTGGGAAGTTTATCTTTCAGGGCCGAGGCCGTATTGTAGTCAAGTTCCGCCACTTCAAGGCCAGCTTTTTCCACCGTGTCCGCTGCCATGGTGCCCGGTCCGCCGGCATTGGTAATAATCAGAATTCTCTTTCCCTTGAGCAGGGGCTGCATTGAAAATAACGCCGCATAATCAAACAGGGCGTCAAAGGTGTCGGCCCTGATCACGCCGGATCGCTTGAAGGCGGCGCCATAGGCTGTCTCCGAGCCGGCCAGCACTCCTGTATGGGAGGCCGCGGCCTTCTGACCTGCCGGGGTTGTGCCGGACTTGAGGATGACCACGGGTTTTACAGCCGAGGCTGTTTCCGCGGCCTTGATAAATTCATCACCGGAGATGATATCCTCAAGGTATCCAACAATCACCTTGGTGTCATCATCATGTGCCAGCTCGTTGAGCATATCCACTTCGGAGATATCCGCCTTGTTGCCGATGCTGACCAGCTTCCCAAGCCCCAGATGGCGGCTCGCAGCCAGGTCAAGCATGGCCGTGCACAGGGCGCCGGATTGGGAAAAGATGGAAATTCCACCTTTTTCAGGCATGAAGCCGGCAAAGGAGGCATTGAGACCGACAGTAGTGTTGATCAGGCCCAGACAGTTAGGCCCAAGAAGCCGGGCCGAGCCCGAGTGGCAGATGTCACGAATCGCCTCTTCTCGTTCGCGCCCTTCTTCTCCGGTCTCCTTGAATCCTGCTGAAATGACCACGACAGCCTTTGCCTTGGCCTTTATTGCATCCCGTGTTGCCTCGATAACGGCTTTGCTGGGAATGACAATAATACAGAGATCCACGTGTTGGCCGTATTCAGCCAGACTTTTATGGCAGTCAAGATCAAGAATTGTGTCACAGGAGGGGTTAATGGGGATAATCTTGCCGCTGAAATTTCCGGCCAGCAGGTTTTTCAGGATGTCATGTCCCACCTTGCCCGGGGTTCTCGAAGCGCCGATGACGGCAATGCTCTCCGGGTTAAAAAGTTTTTCAAGCATGATACCTGTCACCTCTCTTGTTGATGAACTATTGATCTGATGTTTGATTATCTGAATGGAGAGTCGTGATGAAAATATTCAAAAAGACTTAATTCATTTTTGAACAATAATACAGAAATAGTCAAATTAAATTTAGGAAATATCGAGTGTTTTTCTGAAGTTGCCTGCATCCGTTCCCATCATGATGTCAACTTCACGGTTACAAATCTCTCCAGCATTCATAGGCACTCCTTTTCAAATTCCTGAACAGCTGCTTTTGAGCTGGCTATGAAACAACATTCGCTCTTTGATTCGGCCTCAGTCGTTACGTCACCATTTCCAAAGTAACGGCCATCCCGACGAACCGGCACAACCGATAAACGAATAAAATGTGACATCGCGAAATGAAAATTAATACGTCATCCGAATCCGGCCGCAATCCGGACAGATCCAAGTAGGCCCATTACTGATCCCCCAAAGATTTTCCTGGAAACAATCATCACAAATCTCAAAACCGCAGGGACAGTTGCGGCAATAAGGCAGGGTTTTTCGGCAGCAGTGGCATTGATAATCCTTGCCTTTTCGCCTTCTTCTGGAATAGGACATTTTTTTATCACCCATGGACAAAATCCCTTTTGGCCAGTTCGGATTTCAACCAGTCGAGAAAACTCTTGCTTGCGGCGAGCACGGGTATGGCAATAATCTCCGGCGTCTCGTAAGGATGAAGTTCAAGAATAATTTTTTCTATCTCCGAATAATTTTTCCTGGAAGTTTTGGCGGTACAGACATATTCTCTTTCCTGTTCAATCTTTCCCTTCCAGTGGTAGGTGCTGGTAATCGGGCCGGAAATCTGCACACAGGCCGCCAATCTTTCAGCGATAAGCCTTTCGACGATTTGCTCGCCAACCTCCATTGTGCCTACCGTGGTCACAACCTGAATAAATTCAGTCATCCTGCCGCTCCTGTTTTTAAAATCTCACGCTGCGAGCCTATTTTGTTTTTTTACGCAGCCATCAAATTTACCAATATGATAAAAAAACCGAGACGGACACGCAAATCTCTTTTAACATAAGTAAATTCGGTGCGTAAACGAAGTGTATTTTTCACAATTATAATCACTTAACCAGGTTACTGACAATATTTTTGCGGAGTATTTTATGTTACTTACCGTTGACGTGGGCAACAGCCACATGGTTCTTGGCCTTTTCAGGAACGCTGAACTGCTATGGGACTGGCGGGTCAAGACAGACAGGGACTGTACGATTGACGAGCTGGCTGTCCAATTGCAGACACTTTTTCTTTTACGGAATATCTCTTTTGCCGATATCAGCGACATCATTATCGCGTCCGTGGTGCCGCCGATTAAATCCGCCTGGTCTTCTTTTTCCCAAAAATATTTCAATCTTGTTCCACTGATTGTTTCCGCCAATGGTTTCAAGACAGGGATGAAAATCCTCACCGACAACCCCAACGAAGTAGGTGCCGACCGTATTGTCAACGTGGTTGCCGCTTACAACCGTTATCCGCAACCCCTTATCGTTGTTGATTTCGGCACGGCAACAACCTTTGACTGTGTTTCCGGTCAGGGTGATTACATTGGCGGGGCGATTGCCCCTGGGCTGGCAATCTCACTGGCCGCCCTGGGGAAAAAAACGTCCAAACTTCCTGCAATTGACATCTCATCGCCTCCGGATAATCCCATAGGCACCAACACTGTGGCAGCGATCAAATCAGGCGTCCTGTATGGTTATGGAGGTCTGGTGGAAGGACTGGTCAAAGAAATAAAAAAACAATTTCTGCCGGAGCGTCCCAAGGTCATCGCCACAGGGGGCATGGCGGAACTCATCGCCACCTACGCGCCTGCCATAGAAAAAATCGACCCCATGTTGACATTAAAGGGACTGCAGCTCCTCTATGAAAAAAACAGCTAATCCACCATCAATCCCGCTTTTGCCGCCTGGACTGAAGAAAGGTGACACAATCGGCCTGGCCCCTTTGGCAGGGCCATGGGACGACCAGAAGTTTTCCGCCGGAATCAGCTTCCTTACCGATCTGGATTTTAAAATCAGATTACCACCGAATTCCGACCGGCGTTTTCCTTACCTGGCAGGCTCGGACCAATACCGCCTGGACTGTTTTCATGAACTCTGGCGCGACCCGGAGATTTCAGCCATTATGGCTATCCGGGGAGGATACGGCTGTCTACGCCTGATCGATGCCATTGACCTTGATCTGATCAAAAAACATCCCAAAATCCTGGTCGGCTTCAGCGATGTGACCGTATTGCTGAACGGATTATACCGCCATACCGGACTTATCACCTTTCACGGCCCCATGCTGACCACTCTTGCCGGCATGGACAAAGAATCAATAGAAAAATTTCTCTTATGTCTCACCCATCGGGAGACACCGGCTCTGCGGCCGAACCGGTTAAAAATCCTGCGTCGGGGGACAGCCAGAGGACGTCTGCTGGGTGGCAACCTAACCATCCTGAGCCATCTTATCGGAACGTCATATGAACCGTCTCTTACCGACTCGATTCTGTTTATTGAAGATATTGGCGAGCAGCCCTACCGCATTGACCGAATGCTGACCCAGCTCAAACTGGCAGGCCGGCTTAAGGGAATTCGCGGACTGATACTGGGAGATTTTACGAATTGCGGAAATATCGAACAGATATGGGACAGGGTACTGGAACTGCTTGACCGATCAATTCCGATATGGGCTGATTTTCCCGTTGGCCACGGAGAACACAACATGACTCTGCCGCTTGGAGTCGAGGTAAAAATGGACGGCGGAAACGGGTCACTGATCTTTTGTCAACCCTGCCTCGGGAAATGATTTAGCGGCCATTTTCTCTTCTGCCGTCATCATCAACTCGGCCACGGCCTGATGGACAGTCTCCGCCAGTTCCTGCTTCTGTTTAAGAGTAACTCCTCTGGTATCAATGGGTTTTCCAACCAGAATGACAATGCGGCCCGGCCGAACCATGCATTTTCCCTTGGCCAGGATTTCATGGGTTCCCATTATGGCCACAGGAACAAGGGGTACACCGGCCTTTATGGCAAGGTACATTCCCCCCGGTTTAAACGGCCTCAACCGTCCGTCCCGGCTGCGTGTTCCTTCGGGAAAAATAATGACCGAGGTGCCGTCGCTGATTCGTTTCGCCGCTTTCTTCAAACTCAGCAGAGCCTTACGGCCGTGAGAACGGTCAATGGAGATATGTCCGGCCTTACGCATGGCCGGCCCGAAAAGCGGAATACGAAAAAGTTCTTTCTTGGCCAGCCAGCGGAAATCGGTCTTGAAATATCCCTGCAGGGCAAATATATCAAACTGACTCTGGTGATTTGCCGCAAAAATATAGGGTTGTTCCACGTCCAGAGGTTCCTTCTCTTCCACCGCAACGGAAACACCGCTGGCAGCCAGAATGCACCTGGCCCAGATCCGGGGAAAAACGGCGACCTTTACCGGAGTCCAACGAAAAAAGAATATGGCAACAAAAGTGACCAGACTGGCCAACGGGGTAAGAAACAAAATCAGGATAAGGACAAACAGCCCTCTGAATAAATTGACGATTACCATTGAAAAAATTACAAATTACAAGGTGGTATTTTTTTACTTATGCTTATGCATTCTGACATAAGCCTTCAACCTGAACAGCTTAAAATCCAAAATAATCTATCACAGAGATGTTAATATAGCAATTCAGCAAAAAATGATAAACAATACATCCGATGATCCCGTGGGATCCATCAACATTTCAGCAGAGGAACCGCTGGAGACAGCAAAATCCGAATATGCTGTTGAAGATGGACTCGCACCGCGTTATCCTTGATGATGGGAACAGGGTGGTTCCGGGCCATCCAACCGAACGTCCGACCAGCCGCGTCGACTTCATTCTGAGCGTAAGATAAAAATGAACAACCTGACGATCAACGATCTGTATTTCAGCGATGTAACCACTAAACTCGATCATGCCCGCAACCTCAATGATCTCTATGGGGTGGAATTAAAAAAAGATGCGATACTGGGCTCTCAGCTTGAAAAACTCCGGGAACTCGTCATGGAAATAAGAGCTCAAATGGCCGGGATGGCCATGTTTCAGCGGTGCAGCCAATGCGGCAGCCGACCTGAAGGTGGCTGCTGCAGTCTTTATATGGCCAATGAAACCGATGCAATCCAACTGCTCATCAATCTCCTTCTTGGTCAAAATATCATTTTTCAACGGGATGATGGTTTTGAATGTTACTTTTTGGGAGAACAGGGCTGTTCACTCCTCTGCAAGCCCTTCTTCTGCCTGAATTATAATTGCCGGGAGATCCTGGAAAGGGCTGAGTCTCATGAACTCAGGGCTTTGGAAAAAGCCACGGGTGATTTGTTGCAGGCCCAGTACAGCACTGAAATGCTGATTCTGAAATGGTTAAAACAAAAAACCGGCCTGAAGCATTAAGCAACAGACCGGTTTCCTCTCTTCCTCTCTCTTTCTCTATTAAAGACCCAATCCGAAAGCCCAGTTAAGCCAATACTTAGCCCAGACCACAGGGTGACCGTTTATGTCGGCAAGGATGGAAATCAGGGCCCATACCCCAAACATCCCGACACCACTTATGAGGAAATAAAGGACAAGTTGGCCAACCCGGGTGGCAACTTCGTTCAAAAAAGGATCATCATTCATTAATTTCTCAGGCGGCAGTTTAATTGTTCCAGCCATATCTATCCTCCAAATATCTTATTATCTCGTTACGTTAATCTCACAGGCAACACATGACCACGGAACCATAAAGTTCCCTGATCCATTGGATAGCTGCAATTAATGATGTTCTTCCCAACCCGTGAACATGGCGATCATATGAGCCGTCGCTGTATGGCCCAAGGTAGCCAGATAAGCATGAACAATCATGAATGTGACAAAAAAGTAAAACAAGAAGACATGGATGGTATCCACGATCTTCACTCCGCCCATGAAATCAACTAAACTGCTAAACCGGGTGAGATCCCAGAGAAACAGGCCGGTGATCAGCTGCAGAGGCACCAGAATGAACATGAGCATGACATAGGCTTTCTGCTGCATGGCGTTAAATTTATTTTCCGCTGTCATGTGATGCGGATTTTCATCACCAATGAAGATCCCGTAGCCATAAAACTGGGCCTGTTTAATTACCCTTGGAATGAAGGTATTAAGATCCGGATAGTAAATTCTGATCTTCCCGGTGATGAAATAATAAAAGAACCAGAGGAAATAATCAGCAATGACAATAAAACCAACCCAGTTATGCACTGTCACCGCTGCTTCAAAAGACATATAACCAAGATACTCTGCAAAACGAATCTGGAAACCGGTGATTATCAGTAAAACAAAACCAGCAGCATTGACCCAATGCCAGATACGAACCGGCAATGGATGGACATATTCCATATTTTCATGAGACATCATTTCTCCTCCCTTATCAGTGAGACTTTTCAGCCGCTTTTCTTCTGTCGCGGAGCGGCTGGGTAAATTGCCTGATGCTGAAATGCAACATCGCAACACCAATACCGCCAAGGATCAACAGGAGACCCGTCAGATCAAGGAAAAGAAACCTGGTGGCGCTCAGACTGAAGAAATTTTTGACATTGTAGCTGGCCGCCGCCTTGCCATCAACGGTGACGAGTCGAATACTACCGTCATCACCCCTCAACTCGATTTTGGCGTTGGCAAACAGGGCAGAGTTTGCGCCATGGCATATCTCGCAGTCTCTAATCGCCCCATCTGAATTAATTTTATGAATCAACGGGTCTGAATCAGAGGTCAGTTCCGCCCGAATATCCGAGATAAAAGCACGTTCCCGGATATCCTCACTGAGCGTAAAGTACTCATCTGCACTGATGATGCCATCCTTATCCTCATCATAAACATCCATGAAATCGCCGTCGATTTTAAGGCCCGCCTTGATTTCAGCAGCACTCAGATAATGATCGGCATAGGAATTATAAAAACGGAAACGAACATGTTTTCCACCCTCCGGAGCATGACAGACCGTACACTGAATCGAACTCAAATGCAGTTCCTTCTGTCTCAGCCAGTCATGGGAGTCGGTGGCAACATGGCAATGGCCACAAAAATTGGACTGCAGGGTCGCCGCAGTCAGTCTTGAAGCAACCTGTTCCGGACCATGGTAAACATGGCAATCATAGCAGGTAATATCATTTTCGGCATGCACACTGTCGGCAAAGGCCAGTGCCGTCTCGTCATGACATTCGGCGCAATCTGGATTTGCCAGATTAACTTCATGGGGCACATCGGCATCCCAATCAAGCTCCTCGATGTCGCTGTGACAACCGACACAGGCTTCTTCATCAAAATTATGCGGTGATGCGTTAAATTTTTCAATATCGACAAACAGGCTGGCATTGTGACCGGTGGACGCATCACGTTCCAGGGAGTCGTCGCTATGACATTCCATACACGAGTCATTGCTGACGTCCGCAATACTCGGAGCCGGCAATACAAATGACATGAACATGGCCGAAAGGCCATATACCAAAAGTCTTTTTTTCTTCATACTTATTACTCCATCTCACTTTTTCATGAAGCCTGTTACAAATTTTTTCTCAACCTCCACGGTCCCGGAGGATCGGCAACAGTTAACCCCTATCTCTCACTACAAATCTCTCTCTTTTGTCAATTGTTTCTTCCTCCTCCCCCTAAGGCAAAATGACTTATAAATTATTCACTTTCTGAACCTTCATTCATTTTTAACAAATTTTACATAACATAAAATGGCTTGAGAGCAAATATCTTAATGCAAGTAAATGGAAAATAATTTCCAAAAAACGTCAAATTCTTTCCTGAATCAAGGACTCGGTCAAAAAAAAATCACGCAAACCATCGCATGTCAACTATCAGATAACACTCTGATTTCAAATATTTTTTATAAAAATTACCGGTAAACAAATTGATAAATACAGTGAAAAAATATTGAAAAAATCAATATTTTTCTCCTTCAGCCTTAAACTTATCTAAAGTCTGTGAATCTTTATTGTACTTGTGCTATCGGTTCCGATCTTGCCAGCCGCATCCACGATCTGCTTATGATGGGTAAAAAGAATTACCTGGGTTTTAGCTCCTAAGGAGGCGAGAATTTCCAGGGTGGCTCTGGCGCGGAGATCATCAAAATTGATCAAAATATCGTCAACGATAAACGGCATGGGCTCGCCTGCTTCAAGGCGACGATCCAGGGAAGCCAGCCTGAGAGCAAGATAAAGCTGATCCCTGGTGCCTGAGCTCATCCTTGTCACCTCCACCCGAGACCTGTCAGGCCGCAAACCGGCAAGAAGCGGCCGACCACGGTCATCCTCTTCTGCCTGCAGTCCGTCAAAGGAACTCAGAGTCAAGGCCTTGAAATAACCAGAGGCGGTTTCCAAAAGCGGATCCTGATTCTCAAGACGATAACGCTCAATCTCCTGCCGTAAAACACCGGCACTGACCTTGAGCTGCACATAACGACCGGCGAGACGGCGAATCCGGGCCAGTATCTGCTCCGCTGCTTCAGCCAAATCCGCGGCTGCCCCGCTCCCGTCCATGAGCTGCAATTCTTTTTTCTTCTCACCAATATTCCGGGAAAGACGTTTTACACCAGGATCTATTTCCAGTGAGATCGCTCTTTTCAAAATTTCGATCTCTCCCGGTAGTTCATCCGGATTTACAGACTCAGCCTGGTCCTCAAGTTCAGCAAGAGTGAGTCCGTCGGCGCTCCGGATTAAATGCTCCTCGATTTCAGCAAGACGGGCCTTGAGCCGTTGCAAATCCCCTGAAGCCTGTTCTGCCTTCTCAAGTTCAGCATTTTTTTCGCAGCCGGCCTGATGCCGCAATGCGGTCATCTGCTCCTCAAAACTCTTTTGGTCTGTCTCGATCTGGAGCACCTCTTCTTTGGCTTCATGAACCTCTTTACTGTATTTTTCTAGCAGGGCCTGATTCTTTTTTGCCCGGCCAAGCAGGCCATGCAGTTCAACAACCTGCTGCGCCAGTCGGCCGGACAACTCCTGGCCACTTACTTTCAGGACACTCCCGACTTCTCTGCGAAAGTCCTCTCCGTCACGCTTAATCCCTTCAATCCGTGCGCGAAAATCTTCAGCCTCTCTTAATTTATCAAAACAGGTCTGCACATTCTCGACAATTTCATTCGCCTCGCCCGACGCAATTTCCCGGTCAAACTTTAATACTGAAAGTGCTTCCCGCCACTGATTTCGCCAATTTTGCAGATCCTCCTCCGCCGCCTGGAGGTCATGACGGTCATTTCCAAGCCTGGCGCCGACCTCGCGCTCTTTTGTAACCAGCTGTTCACGCTCGGATTTTGCCCTGCTTAACCGGTCGAGCACGATATCAGCAAAAGTCAAAACAGGTCCGAGGTCATCATTTGGAAACTCTTTTGACTCTCCAACTTCTTTCAATCTGTTAATTAAAATTTCCCGCAAATCCTGTCTTTCCGTCTGAATAGCCTGAATTTCATCCTCAATTTTGCCTATGCTTGCGGCCTCAAAACGAATCTTCTCCATCTCCTGGAGCCAGGCTCCCATCTCTTTGGGCGGCAAAGGCCTGATCCCGCATGGCTGCCAGATTTCATCCCATTCCTGAGCCAGAGCCGCGGAACTGTCCTGCAACTTTTTTTGCTGACAAATCAGCTCTTCCAATCTCTCACGCTCCATTCTGAACTTTGCCTGTAATGCGGCAAAATGATGCACCCGGTCGGCCTCCCTACGCAGGCGGTCGGAGATTTCATCCGCCCCTTTCACATTTTTCTCAAAGGCATCCGGTAGAGGCAAATCCTGATGATACAACAGGCTCTCAGCTGTCACATCCTCTCCGTCGAGCCACTGGCGACGCAGGAGATCCCAGCCATGATCCCTGACTTGACGCCTCTGGCCCAACTCCTCCTCCGTGACCACCTCACCTCCATACTGCAACTCATTGATTCCGGCGGAGGTGCTGCTCAGGCTCTCTTTTATCTTTGCAATTTCCCTGGATATGTCAGCATGACGGCCAGCGCCATCCTGGAAATCCCTTTCAAAACGATTTACTGTCTCGGGCAACGGCAGAGGCAGCAAAGCAAGCCCGGCAAGTTCACCCGTCCAGAGCCCCAGTCGTTTCAACTCCTGCCTGCAATGTTTCCGCAACTCAGCCGTATTTCTCAATTTTTCTTTTATCCGTTCATCATATCCGGACCGTTCGGCAAGTTTTACCGCCTGGAGCATATCAGCGGCATCGATCATATCGGCTAATTGAGAGAGGCTCCTGCGGACATCTTCAAGTTCCTGCTTATTTTGACGATATTGTGCCTGTGCCTGTCTGATGCGCTGCACAAGAACTTCATGTTTTGCCGCCAGGATCTGAATGAGCTTTTTCCTGCCCAAAAGGGGCCGCAGGATTTCCACTTGCTTCAGGGGCAAATCAGGCCGGATCTGTTTCAACAGACCGGCTGCGTCTTTCCGGCAACTCATCCGCCTTCCGTCAAGGCGGGGAAGATCTTTCAATCCTTTCCGGTACTCTCCCAGCCTCTGGTACAATTCCTCAATCAGCTCACCTTGATCAATAATTGACTGATCACAGAAAATATTCCGCTCTTTTTCCCGCACCTCTTCAAGACGGCTGACCGCCCGGTCATACTGTCGAACAGCTGTATAAAGAAGTTGCTCAACTTTTTTGCGAACGTCGGCAAAATCCTTGGGCAGAACAGGAGCCACTTTTTCAAGATCATCAATTCCGGCCAAAAGATCTCTCCGCTGTGCCAGTTGCGGCAAGGTTCGCCGTAACCGCTCAAAACGGCGCAACTCTTTATCCTTTACCCTCCTCTCTCGTTCCATCCCGCCAAGATCATCTTCCGTCTTTTGCAACTCCTGACTGAGTTCCTGCCACTTACGGCTGGAAAGGGTCGCTTCCCTGATCTTCTTCTGCAACTCCTTGTATTTTGCAACAGCCTTGTTGATCTCCTGCTTTGAACCGCGGGCCTTAAACAACGAATTCGCGTTATCATCCAGAGACTCCAGCACTTTTCTCAAGGATGACATGCCTGCTCCGGCCGAAAACAGGGCCTGGCCAACCTCTCCCTTCTGAGCCAGAATGTCCCTGCCGCCCTGAACAAGATCCTCATGATCAATGCCGTAAAGAGACTCGAAAACGGCCAGCTCGATGGAGTGAAGAAAGGGATTGAGAACACTTGCAGGCAAAGGATTTCCATCAATATCAAGCAGATCCCCCTTTCTCTTCTTACGCCGCACAAAACAAATCTCCCCGGCAGTGGGGCTTTGCAGGCAGCCCCCGACCAGCAATTTGGCGCTGGGATGAAGAAAGTTATCGTTTGTCCGTTCCGGGAAACCATAGAGCAGGGCTTTAAGCCCTCTGAGGGCACTGCTTTTCCCGGCCTCATTGGTGCCGTAAATAATATGCAGACCCGGACCATCTCCTTCAAATATCAGGCTTTGATCGGTGAACGGGCCAAATGCCGTAAGTTCCAATTTCTTGATTCTCAAGAACTCTCTCCATGACGAATCAACCTGGCCAGCAGAAGTTCCCTGACCTGGTTGCGTAAAATCTTGCCTTCATCCTCCCCTTCCGGCAACAGAGAAAAATCAGCTCCGACAAGGACTGCCGGCAGTTTACTTTTCAAATTACTGATCTCCGGCGCAAGATCCAAGAGACCATCAGCATTAAACTCGCATTGCTCCACCCCCCGCAGCAAAGCGGCCAGGGGACTTTCCTTATCCAGGGCCTTTGCAATGCTGACTTTACTGGTGGTTTTAAAAAGAACCTTTTCCAGCCACATTGAGCCAAGACCAGCTGAAATTTCCCGAAACTCTTCCGTCAACCTTTCGCTCTCCTCAAAAAGCCCGGAATGGACGGAACACTCTCCGCTCAACTCCAGCCGCAGTGCCAGGGTCTTTCCTGAAGCCAGACCCTGTTCCTCTTCAAGTGCTTGCCCGACCCGAACGAAAACATGGTCCAGGGTCTCACAACCGGCCAGATCGACCCGACAAAGGGACCAACGCAGGACATCGAGATCCCGGTGCTCCACATCAAGAATTTGACCATTGTCCACGGTCACAAGCGTTGCCCCCTTGGCTCCGGTTTCCCGGATATGCCTCCCCTGGATATTGCCGGGGAACACAATCCAGGGATCCCGGTTCACCACCTCCCGTTTGTGAATGTGGCCAAGGGCCCAATAGTCATAGCCCTTTGCCAGCAGATCATCCACGGAACAGGGGGCATAGGGTTCATGCCCCTCCCTGCCGGTGAGAGCGGTATGCAGCAGACCGATATTGAAATAATGGGGATCATGGCGCGGATACTGTTCCGCTAAATTTTCCGTCACCGCCCTTGTCTGGTAACTGCGACCATGGATGGCGACCCCAAGCTCATCGAGAAACAGAGACTCAACACTTTTAGCTGACAGCATATGGACATTTTCAGGCAGGCGCAGCTCTCTGGTGATCCGGCTTGCCGCATCATGGTTGCCGGAAACCATGAAAACCTTTATTCCCTTGCGGCTGAGCCGGGAAATTCGATTGATAAAAAAAAGACCGGCATTAAAATCCTTCCAGTTTCCATCAAAAAGGTCGCCGGACAGCAAAACAAATTTGGCATCCTCTTCAATGGCCAAATTGATCAAGTTTTCGAAAGCCCTTCTGGTTGCGCCGCGAATCTCGTCAACCGGGGCATCGTCATACCCCTCCAGTCCCCGGAGCGGACTGTCCAGATGAAGATCCGCCGCGTGCAGAAAACGAAACATATGTCCCCTCTACTTTCTCAATTTAATAACCATCCTGAAACATCTATGAATTATACTTGTACCCTTTAGGGGAAAAAATACAACCCGGGAATTTACCTGGTAACAAATCAGTACATTATCACACTTGGATGTCTTTCCCCAAGACACAAAAACGGCGAGCCTGCGGAAAGCAAAACAATATGGAAAAATAATGCTAATTTTACGATCCACTTGCAATAAGGTTTCATAATGTTATATTCTTCTACTTTTGAGGAGAGGTGCCGGAGTGGCCGAACGGGGCGGTCTCGAAAACCGTTGTGGGTAATGCCCACCGTGGGTTCGAATCCCACCCTCTCCGCCAGTAAATCCAGTCCGACAATTGTATCTTCAATAGAGCGCCAGCGATATCAAGCCAAACGACGGGAAATCTGCCCTGACCACGACGTTAAAAACTAATATCTACTTATAAAGTAGATCTATTCCCTGCCATGACAGCCGTACACATCGATTTAATCTGGATTACCACCGCTTTTATCATGGGTTTTGGAGTCCGCCAGGCAGGACTTCCTCCACTCATCGGATTTCTTGGAGCAGGCTTTCTGCTCAATACTCTTGGACTGACTGAAGGATCGATGGCACTGGAAAGAATTGGTGATATCGGTGTCATGGTAATGCTCTTTACCATAGGCCTGAAACTCCACATAAAAGACCTTCTCAAGCCTGAAATATGGGCCAGCACCGCAATCCATACTCTTCTTACAGTGCTGGCATTTGGATCAGGTATCTATATCCTCAGTATAATCGGTCTCTCAGCCTTTGCCTCTCTTACCCTTGCTCAATCCGCACTGATTGCCTTTGCCCTGAGTTTTTCAAGTACTGTCTTCGCAGTGAAGATACTTGAAGAAAAAGGGGACATGAGCTCCAGATACGGCCAGATTGCCATAGGAATTCTGGTATTCCAGGATATTCTGGCAGTAATATTCCTCACCATATCAAAAGGCCAGTTCCCATCCATATGGGCCCTTGGAATTCCATTGTTTCTCTTTCTTATACGTCCCATAATTATTTTTTTCATGGAAAGAACCGGGCGTGGAGAGCTTTTTTCCCTTTTTGGACTCTTCGTTACCTTCGGTTGTGGCGCTATGAGCTTTGAACTGGTTGGACTTAAACCTGATCTCGGCGCTCTGGTCATCGGCGCCATGATAGCAAACCATCCCAGGGCATCAATGCTCTCTAAAACACTGATGAACTTCAAGGATCTGTTTCTCATCGGATTCTTTTTCAATATTGGGATGACAGGAATCCCTACCCTTACAAGCCTGCTTGTAGCCGCAGGGCTCGCCCTGTTGGTCATTTTTAAATCCGGACTGTTTTTTTACCTTTTTACAAAATTCAGACTTCGTGCCAGAACCTCTCTTCTTTCCACACTGGCCCTGAGCAATTACAGCGAATTTGGACTTATCGTCGCAGCAATCGGAGTATATAATGGCTGGATCAGCAATGAATGGCTGGTTATCCTCGCTCTGGCCCTGACCATCTCTTTTATCCTTGCTTCGCCCTTGAATACAGCCGCCAATTCCGTATATGACCGTTTTTCTCACATACTGAGAAAATTCCAGCCTCCCGACAGACTGCCCGACGAACTAGCTGCCGCCACTGCTGACACAGAGATTGCCATATTCGGCATGGGACGGATTGGAACTCATGTCTATGACGTGGCACGGGATCATTTCGGCAGCACGGCCGTAGCAGCGATGGATCATAACAAGGAAGTTGTCAGTAAGCACCGCAAAGAAGGACGCAATGTCTTCTGGGGGGATGCTGCTGATAAGGATCTCTGGGATCAAGTCAGTGAACGAAAAGACAAGACAGTACGCCTGGTTATACTGGCTATGCCCAACCATATGGCCAACATGACAGCCTTAAAAGAGTTAAATTCTATAAATTTCTCTGGAAAAATAGTTGCAATGGCCAAATACGACGACGAAGTAGAAAAACTGAAACAGGCAGGAGCAACCTTAGTATTTAACCTCTATTCAGAAGCTGCCGCTGGTTTTGCTGAACATGTCTGCAAAAACTACTTCAACGATACTTCGTTGAGTAAGGGTGAATAACCGCTCCAGAGACCTCTTTAACTCCCAGCGACCGTCCGGGCTTAGAATAAATCTAATTTCCCGGCGTTCAGACCGGTTGGTTATTGCAATTTGCTATTGAATTCATCCGCGTCCTGCATGCCATATGAAAAAACACACACGCCTGGAACCAGAAAACTGATTAAAGACTTTCCATTTGCCTGCCGAAAGGCCATCCCTGAAAATCCCTTTCTGCGAGAGATGCTCATCTCATTTGGGCACAGCGGATATGTAGAACTCTTTGAAATAGAAGATAAAACAACCGTCACGATTCTCGCCATCCGGTATCAACGCGAAGCAGATTATCATTAGCCTCACAAAACTTGCTAACTAAGCGTTTCAGTTAGCAAGTTAGTCGTAACCACATCAAATTATAAAATTTATCAAAACAGTAGAAGATGAGTATTTGTTAGAATCAGAGATCAACTTTATATTTGCCTATCAAACGATTAACCTGCTTCTGGCAATTCTACTAACCACTGTGACTCCTCTTCAAAAAAAGAGATTAGATTGTATCTTCGAATTTACGATACATGTTAAGTTAAGCGAGTGCTTACGCATTTGAGATTGGCAGGGGTAAGGTGGTTAATTCTGCGTTTTTTCTAGAGCGAATCTGCTCAGGAACCATCTTAACTTACAACTTTCCTAAAATGGTTAATCTTGCCACTGCTATCCTCTTAATTTTTTCTCCAGAATTTCTGTCAAAAATATTTCAACTGTGATT
>JAOZOY010000060.1:8003-17014 GCA_029933005.1 Deltaproteobacteria bacterium | reverse complement strand
ATTTCATTACCAATGCTCCTTGCCCTGCTTCTCGCGTTTGACTGAATCAAAAAAAATGGATAAAAAATTCATCTATCACAGCTGCCAGACAAGACACCTGCTTGACAACTATCCCTTTTTTCAGTAAATTATTTAACTTACCAGGTGCCTGTTCAAGGCTAATTGGGAATCCCGTGAGAATCGGGAGCGGTCCCGCCACTGTAATTTCCTGTTTCCGGTCATGCCATTGCCGGAGATAAAACCTGCATCATATGCCACTGTCCCCGGACAAATCGAGATGGGAAGGCGATGCAAGGATGGAATAAGTCAGGAGACCTGCCTGGAAAAGTGTTGCCCCATGCGGCAGCCGGAAACCTTCGAGGAGAGGGATCTGGGCAGACAGAGTGTTTTTCCTGCTGACCGATCCTTCAAAAAAATTGAGGAATCGGTTTTTTTATTCAACAATCATTCACAGGAGAAACAATCATGAAATTATTTATTTCCTTTCTTGCGGCCGTCTCGGTCTTTCTGGCCACTTTCTGCCAAGCCAGTCATAGCGACTATGGCAGCCAGCCGAAAACCGCCATTGTCATTGCTTCTTTCGGTACCAGCGAGCCAACGGCTCTCATGTCCATCCTGAACATCAAGGAAAAAATTGAAGAAACTTTCCCGCAGACTCCGGTCGCCCTGACCTTTACATCAAACATCATCCGTAATGTCTGGCAGGAGCGGTACAACGACAAAGCATTTCAAGAAACACATCCGGAAATTCCGGCCGAAATTAAAAATGTAAAGGGCATCATCGCCACCATAGGCGACTTGCAGAACCGGGGCTATAATACCATTATTGTTCAGCCAACCCACATGGTGCATGGCGAGCAGTTCCTCGATCTGCAAAGTTATATTGACGCACTGGCCTCCATCAAAACAGTCAAGGCGAAATACCGGCCTTTCCATGTTCTGGCCCTGGGACGACCGGCCTCAGGAACCATTGGTATAACCCATGACTACAATGATGATCTGCACCGGCTTGCAGTGGCCATGGCAGGGGATATAGTTCTTGCCAGGCAAAACAACTCTGTATTGGTGTATATGGCCCACGGCAATGAACATATGGCCAATGGCATCTATCCTCAGTTTCAGCAAGTCATGAGGAAAATGTATCCGGATGTTAAAACCTATGTGGGCGCGGTAGAAGGATTTCCCGAATTTGACTTGGTGCTGGACGAGCTTCTCCGTGACGGCGTAAAGAAAATAACCCTGAAACCTTTTATGATTGTGGCTGGGGATCATGCCATCAACGATATGGCTGGAGACGAGGAAGATGCCTGGAAAGTAATGCTCAGCCAAAAAGGTTTTGAGGTGATCCCTGTTTTACAAGGCATTGGCAGCAATGACGCGGTTGCTGAAATTTTTGTGGATCATATTCGTGATGCTGCTGGAGATCATGGGGTGATATTGCACTAGCAACAAAAAACTTTTTGCAACGCAGAGACGCGAAGGACACAGAATTTTTTTAAAAAAATCAAAAAATTACCTTTGCGACCTTCGCAGTCTCTCCGGTTTACTATCTGCGTTTTTGCGTTTAATTTAGACTTTTTACGGAAACATCAAAATTACCTACCTAAGCAAAACTGTAAACCATGCAAATTCGCCATATCAACCCCCAGGAAATTGAGGCGGAAAGCTTCAGGATCATTGAAGAAGAGCTGGGAGCCCACAACTTTTCCTCTGCTGAATTTGCCGTGCTGCGGCGAGTCATTCATGCCACCGGAGATTTCTCGTTTGCCGAAAATATTCGCTTTGGCAACAACCCCATTGCGGCAGGACTTCAAGCCATCAGGTCAGGCAGAAACATTCTCACTGATGTCCAAATGGCGGCAAGCGGGATCAGCAAGGCAATGCTGGCAAAGTATGGCGGTAAGGTCATTTGCCGGGTGAGTGATGAATATACGGCGGCTCTTGCCCGCGAAAAACAATGGACCCGCTCCGAGGCAGCCATGGAACTTGCCGCAGGTGACAATATCGGTATCGTGGCCATCGGCAACGCCCCTACAGCCTTACTGCGAACCATAAAAATGTTAGCCCAGGCCCGGGTCGGTTTTCATCCGGAGCTTATTATCGGCGTGCCGGTGGGTTTTGTCAACGCGGCGGAATCAAAGGAGCTGCTCAATCAAAAACAGTTTCCATATATCACGACCCTGGGCCGCAAGGGTGGCACCCCGGTTGCGGTGGCCATGGTCAATGCTCTGTTGCGGCTTTTATAAAAAATCTGTAAGTGTTCACCAGCACCTTATATTCGCCCATTTTGCCCTGCTCGAATAGCACCAGTATGCTTCGCAGTCCCAAATGAACGACGAAGGCACTGGTAAACACTTACAGGCATGTGGTCATCGTAAATCTGTACCCTTGATGAATAATTACAAAAATCTTTCGTATGGCTGAAGCAAAAAAGAAAAAACTGCGCTCAGGCTACACCACAGGAGCCTGCGCGGCTGCGGCGGCAAAAGCGGCAACCGTGGCCTTATATAGCAAAAACTGTCCATCCACCTCGGAAATTCCTTTTCCGGATGGCAGCAGGGTTATTTTCAGTATCCATCATTGTGAAATCCGTGACAGGGAAGCCCGGTGCTCTGTTATTAAAGATGCAGGAGATGATCCTGATGTTACCAATGGCGCGGAGATCATAGCCGTTGTCAGCAGGATATCAGGCCATTGTGCAGAAAAAATCAAAATATGCGGCGGCAAAGGCGTGGGCAGGGTGACAAAACGCGGCCTTGCCATTGACGTCGGGCAGGATGCCATCAATCCCGTTCCCAGGAAAATGATCAGTCAGGCGGTCCTTGAGGCGGTAAGTGATAAAGCGGAGACGAAAAAAATTCTTGTGACAATCATGATCGTCGATGGCGAAAAACTGGCAGAAAAGACATTAAACCGGAGATTGGGAATCATTGGCGGTCTTTCCATCCTGGGCACAACAGGAATTGTCAGACCGATATCGGCCGAGGCTTGGACCGCAACGATTTCCGCTTCCATGAGTGTGGCCAGGGAGGCCGGGTTGAATGAAATGATACTTTCCACCGGTCGCACCTCCGAGGCTGCCGTCCAGAAGGAATTGGATCTGCCCGAGGAAGCCTGCGCCATGATGGGGGATTATCTCGAGTTTTCCCTGAAGGAAGCTGCTGAAAAAGGATTCAAAAAAATCCACCTGGCGGCCATGTGGGCCAAGGTGCTCAAGGGAGCCATGCAGATTCCTCAGACCCATGTCCGGCATGGCGCGCTTGAGATCAGTGATGCTCTGCTTTTCCTGGCCGGCCTCGGGCTGGATCAAACGATCATTGACAGGCTGAAAGGCTCAAACACGGCCAGGGAAATTTATATTCGCCTGCATGACGGAAAGCACATAGACATCATCGAATCGGTCTGCCGGGCGGCACAAGATTATGCCGCAAAGGTATCCGGCCTTGATGTCACTGTCTACCTGGTTGACGGTTCAGGTCAGGTGGTGACCCGTGTCTGAACTCTTTCTCATGGGCGTGGGTCCTGAGGGGCTAGATAGAAAGGCGTTGGATCTGCTTGGCCGCTGCAGCTGCGTGGCCGCTGCAAGCCGTTACAGGAACCTGATTCCTCCAGGCAAGGAAATCGTTCCCATTGTGCCGCTGAAGTCCTGCCTGAGTTTACTGAAGAAACGTTTGCAGAGCATGGACGTGGCCGTGCTGGCCGGCGGTGATCCGCTTTTTTTCGGAATTGGCCGCAGCCTGCTTGAAGCTGTCGGCAAGGAAAACGTGACAATCATCCCGGCGCTCTCTTCCGCCCAGCTAGCTTTTGCCAATTTCAAAGAACCTTGGGATGACGCAGCATTTATCAGTTTGCATGGTCGAAAAACAGACCATTTGCTGCCACTCATCCTGCCCCATGACAAGGTGCTTATTTTCACCGATCAGCATAACACGCCGGATCTGATCTGCCGAACCTTGCTCAACGGGCTTACGGCGGTGGATGATGAAGAAACCATTGACTCATACCATGTAATGGTGGGAGAAAACCTGGGTCTTGCCGAGGAAAAACTGACCACAGGAACCCTTGCAGAAATCGCAGACAAACAGTTTGACAGCCTTAATATTCTGCTGTTAAAACGGGCAAAACAAAAATCTTTTTCCCCTCTTGGTCTGCAGACTCATCAGATCCGGCACAGCCGGGGGTTGATCACCAAGGACGAAGTGCGGGCCGCAAGCCTGCATAAGCTTAATCTGCCAAAAACAGGAGTTTTCTGGGACATTGGCGCGGGCAGCGGCTCAATATCTATTGAGGCATCCCGGCTTTGTCCGGGTCTTGCTGTCTTTGCCATTGAACGGCACGAAGAAGAGCTGGCCAATATCAAGGCAAATATCAAAAAATTCAACTGTCATCATGTGACGATTGTTCCGGGCACAGCACCGGATAACCTGGTAAATCTTGCTGCGCCCGATCGTATCTTTATCGGCGGCAGCGGCGGCAGGTTGCAAGAGATCATCCAGTATGCCGCCTCCCGACTTGCAGCCGGAGGCATCATGGTGGTAAATGGTGTGATCCGGAAAACAATTGAGTCAACCCCAAGTATGATGGCCGAAGAAGGATTTTCCGTGGACATCTCAACAATTGCGGTAACATGCTGCAAATTTGCGGATAAAAAAGAAATACAATTTAATCCTGTTGCAGTCATCAGGGGCGTGAAACCGAGCTGAACGTACTGAAAGGACTCAGGTTTAAATGGGTTTACCCTTTGTCCCTCATCTGCTACCTATTGAAAACTAAAATAATTTGCAAGTCTGGGAGACCTTCTCCTGGATTGAATAGATAAAAATCTAAATGAACACTCTATACATCATAGGTGCCGGGCCCGGAGATCCGGAGCTCATGACCGTCAAGGGCATGCGCGTCCTGGAAAAATCCCCGACTCTTATTGCTTCCAAGGGAACGGTAAACGGCGTTTCCACTGCTCTTGATATTGTCGCAAGCCTCATTGACATTTCAGATAAAAAAGTGCTGGATGTTCACTTTCCCATGTTCAAGGTGAAAAACGGCCAGGCCCGTCCCGAGGTACACGCTGCCTGGCAGAAAGCAGCCCGCCTGGTACTCGATCATCTTGAAAAAGGAGATGTGGCTTTTCCGACTCTTGGAGATCCGGCTGTCTACTCAACTGCATTTTATGTTTATGCCACCCTCAGGGAAATCAACCCTGACATGAACATTTCCATTATTCCCGGCATTACGACCATGAGCAGCTGCTCGGCCATGGGAGGCGCTCCCCTCTGTCTCGGCAATGAAATTTTAACCGTGGTGCCAGCCACCTTTAATGATGACCGACTGAAAAATATCCTTGTTCATCATGACACGATTGTTTTAATGAAGGTCTACCGGGTCATGGATAGAATCGTGGCTCTTCTGAGTGAACTCGATCTTCTGGACCGGGCAGTTCTGTTTGAACGATGCGGCATGGAAGACGGCCGGATCTTCACAGATGTGAGCGCAGCCGCTGATCTTAACCTGCATTATTTTTCCACCATTATCGTCAGGAAAGAAGCGTGAGCGAACCAAACCTTTCTTCTCCAATTGTTTTCGTTGGCGCCGGACCTGGGGATCCGGAGCTGTTGACCATTAAAGGCAGACGGCTTCTCGACCAGGCAGATGTCATTGTTTATGCGGGGAGTTTGGTGAATCCAGCCCTTTTGGACGGACTTTCGGCCACATTGCATAATTCGGCATCTCTTACTCTTGATGAATGTATCGGCATCATGGCAGAGGCTGCCGGCCAGGAGAAAAAGGTGGTGAGGCTGCATACCGGTGACCCGGCTATCTTTGGGGCGATCCGGGAACAGATGGCACGGCTCGACAAACTTCACATTGCCTATGAAGTTGTGCCCGGAGTCACCTCGGCCACGGCAGCGGCAGCCAGCCTGAAAGCGGAATTAACTCTGCCGGAAATTTCCCAGACTATTATTATTACCCGCCAGGCCGGACGCACTCCGGTGCCGGACAAGGAACAGCTCCGACTGCTTGCGGCCCATCAGGCCACCATGCTGATCTTCTTAAGCGTGGGCATGATTGACACCGTGGTTGCGGAACTCACGGCGGGCGGCTATCCAACGTCCACACCTGTGGCTGTGGTGGAAAAAGCAAGCTGGCCCGAAGAACGAAAAGTCTATGGTACTCTTGCCACTATTTCTGCCGTGGTCAAGAAGGCTGACATCAAAAAAACCGCTATGATCCTGGTTGGTAATGTCCTTTCCGGCATCGGAAAAGAAAGCAGGCTTTACGACAAACATTTCAGCCATGAATTCCGACGTGGCCAGGAAAAATGAAAATTGCTCTTCTGGCCCTGACCGATGTGGGTAAAACCCTGGCCATCCGCTTATGTCGCGCACTGCCGGATGCTACCCTGCTCAATGAACGTGGCAACGTGGCGGAAATCTTAAAAGAAAACTGGTCACGCTATGATGGCTTTATCTGTATCATGGCCGCGGGTATTGTCGTGCGTGGAATCTCCCCCCTTCTCCGGGATAAACAAAAAGATCCCTGCATCGTGGTGATGGATCAGGGTGGAAATTATAGCGTCAGCCTTTTATCCGGTCATCTTGGCGGCGGCAACGAACTGACTCGGCTGACGGCAAAAATCAGCGGCGGCCAAGCCGTGATCACCACTGCCTCGGATGTCACCGGCCATACAGCGCTTGACTTATGGGCCAGAGACCATAATTTGGTGGTGGCAGATCGAAACAGGCTGACAACGGCCATGAGCGTGCTGGTCAACCAGGGCCAAATTTACGTCTTCACAGAGATAAAATTCGATTCATGGCCCGTTGATTTTCAACTTGTTGACGATCCTGAGAAAGCAAATCTTTTGATCTCCTTTCACAAACAGATCAACACCATTCCCGTGCATCTGCATCCCTGCAACCTTGTTGTCGGGATCGGCTGCAACCGGGGAACTGCGGCCCGGGCCTTTGAAACATCATTGGTCGAACTCTGCGAGCGCCACAATCTGGCCAGAAAGGCCATTCGCAATCTGGCTTCAATCGATTTAAAACAGGATGAACTGGGCTTGCTCGACTTTGCCGCAGCCAACAACTGGCCCATTGATTTTTTTGCAAAGGACGAGCTGAACCAGGTGGAGCAAGCATCCACATCCCAGGCTGTTCTTGCCGCGACAGGCGCAAAAGGGGTGGCAGAGCCCGCCGCTGTTCTAAGCGCCAAAAACGGAAAACTACTTATCAGGAAAAAAAAATGGCAGGACGTGACACTGGCAGTGGCCGTGGCCGGGTAGCCGTAGTCGGCACCGGACCGGGGAGCATGGATCATCTCACACCGGCGGCAGAAAAAGCAATCAAATCCGCCGATATTATTGTGGGCTACAAGACCTATCTTGATCTCATTCCGGAATTGCTTGTTGACAAAGAAATTCTTTCATCCCGGATGATGCAGGAGGTTGACCGCTGCCGCAAGGCCGTGGAGCTTGCCTGTGACGGGAAAATAGTAGCCCTTGTCTGCGGCGGCGATCCGGGTATTTATTCCATGGCCGGACTGATCTATGAAGTGGTCATTGAAAACAACCCGGATGTGGCCGTGGAAATCATTCCAGGCCTGGCCGCCTTGAACAGCTGCGCGGCGCGGCTCGGCGCCCCGCTCATGCATGATTTCTGCGCCATCAGCCTTTCCGATCTTCTCACCCCCATGGAACTCATCAAAAAAAGAATCCATGCCGCCGCATCGGCTGATTTTGTCATTGTTATCTACAACCCCAAATCAAAAAAACGCACCGAACATATTCTCACCGCTCGGGAAATCATCCTTAAATACCGCAAACCTGAAACCCCGGTGGGGATTGTCACCGCAACAACCCGCGAACAGGAAATCGTTCAGCTGACTACTCTGGCCGAGCTTGACAAGGCCGAGATCAACATGCAGTCCACCGTCATTGTCGGCAACTCCACTACCTTCAGCTGGCAGGGCGTGATGATCACGCCACGGGGCTACCGTAGTAAATACTCTTTCTAAAAACAAATCTGGTTAGATAAGAGAAAAAAAATTGTCCCCTTTTCCTCTTTTTCCTTCCTTTTCCTTCGCACGAAGGTTATTTTTTTATTCAACAGTTACAAACCATCCTGTGCAAAGAAAGTTTCAGTTTAAGGAGATACAAAACTATGATCATCGGACGAATAACAAAACCGTCAGGTTCTCTCTCTGTTTTCCTTTTGACCCTTCCCCTCTTTCTACTGTTCAATACATTTTTATTTTTAGAAACACCGGTGCTTGCCAAAACAAGTTACGTAAAACCAAGCTCGGAAGTGGTCATCAGAAGAGGTCAGGGAATTAAGTATAAGATTGTTGCCGTAGTAAAGGATGGTGTTTCGGTAGAATTTCTCGAGGAAGGAGACTCCTACGCAAAGGTACGCCTCGCAAACGGTAAAGAGGGCTGGATGCTGAAAAGATTCTTAAGCGACAAACCTCCTCTCGAACAAGTTGTTACTTCTTTACGTACTGAAAAAGAAAAAATGAAGCAAAAAGAAATTAAAATCCTTCAAAAATTAAAGGAAGTTTCTTCTAGCCTTGCCCGGACTAAGACAGAATTTGATGCAATCCTTGCCGAAAGGGACCAAATCAGAAGTGATTATCAAAACCTGCAGCAGGATACCGCAAATGTGGTTCAAACCAAGAATGACCTGCTTAAAACAGTAAAGGAAAACGAATTACTTGTACAAAAACTGGCTTCAGTGGAAGAGGAAAACAACAGCCTAAAAAAAGATAATGCCATCAAGTGGTTTCTTTCCGGCGGAGGTGTGCTGCTTATCGGAATGTTTATCGGGATGAGATCCAGCAAGTCACGCAGGAGAACAACATCACTCCTGTGACGGGTGTACGCTTCCTGCATGGCTTGATATTTACGACAGTTACAGTCTTACTCCTTCTTTAAAAAATCAGCATCATCATCATCCGGCAGTATCCACATGAAATGGAGGTGATCCGGCAAAATCACATGAGCATCAATGGTAAAC
>JAOZOY010000060.1:0-7903 GCA_029933005.1 Deltaproteobacteria bacterium | reverse complement strand
GGGATGGAATGAATTTCATTGGAGACAGTCCGGGTGGAGAGCAGTGACCAGTTCCCCAACGTTGCTTTGTCTCCCAGCAATTGGTCAATATCCTCAACCAGTTTGTTGATATTGATGATCGGGTGGCGGGAAAAAACTTCGGGCAGGCCGTAGGTCAGATTACAGGCTAGACATTTTCTGGGTCTCTCCAGCAATTGGAGTTCAAAATAGAGTTTTTTCTCCTGCGGATCGTCATTGATATGTTTGAGGACAATATCATAGGCGCCGTCCGAGGCGTCTCCGAAAAGAGCTTCAAAAAAATCATCGGCCCGTTCCGGGGGAAAGAGTTGAGTCAAGGTTTTTTCAGTAAATATCTCAGTGAATTGCGACATAATATAAATAAGTCCTCCATCAAGTTTGTTCATAAGCGATCACAGGCACAGAATCTTGGTGTCGGAGTTTATGCCCTGTAAGGGTGCTTATGCTTACCTACCGCGATCAGGGCATCTGACATAAAGAGAGACTATAGTCACCCGCCCTGCTTGCGGTAGGTAAGTGAATGTAGTGAAACTCCGATCTCCAGCACCTGTGAACGCTTACAGGATAAGGAGTTACTCGAAAGGTTGGTGAGCTTATCTCTTTGGCTGCCTATCGGTTATTTTCTTTTATAATAATTTATTAAGCCCTCTTTAAGCCGTTAAACGAAAAAATGTCAAGCCTGTTTCCATCTTTTTAATATTTTATCCGGGTAACCTTCATTGCATGGGATAAGACGGTATGGTACACTAAGAAACATGCAAAAGACTCCCTTTGATTTACACCCTTCCTCTTCTGAAAAAAAACAGCCTGTCCCGGGCCAAAGCCCAAGTTATTCCGATAAGCTGAATTCTTCCCAATTCGAGGCGGTGAGAACTGTTGACGGACCGGTGATGGTGATTGCCGGCGCCGGCAGCGGCAAGACCCGCACCCTGGTTTACCGGCTGGCTTATCTGGTAGAGCAAGGGATTGCGCCTGAAAATATTCTCCTGCTGACCTTTACCCGCAAGGCTGCCCGGGAAATGCAGAACAGGGCGGCTAATCTTCTCGATGAAAAATGCAGCCGGGTCACCGGCGGCACCTTTCATTCGGTGGCGAACCTGCTTCTTCGAAGATATTGCCGCTATCTGGACTATGAACCGAATTTTACTATTCTCGACCGGGGTGATTCAGAAGGTATCATTCATTTGCTGAAATCTTCCCTTAATCTTGCCGGCAGCGGCAAGAAGTTCCCTTCAAAAAGGGTGGTCATGAATATTCTCAGCGGTGCGGTGAACAAATCCATGTCCGTTGTTGATCTCATGGAAGAGCGTTTTTCTCATCTTCTCGAGCATCTTGAGGATATTGAGAAAATTCATAAGCATTACGTCAAATTCAAATTTGAAAACGGGTTGATGGATTATGATGATCTTTTAGTAAACTTTAAAAGACTTCTTGCTGAATTTCCCGAAGCGCGTGATGCTGTGTCAAAACGATTTTCTCATATCATGGTTGATGAGTATCAGGATACTAACCTGGTTCAGGCCGAGATTGTCAGACTCCTTGCCCATCATCATGATAATGTCATGGTGGTTGGTGATGATGCCCAGTCTATTTATAGTTTTCGCGGCGCAAATTTTCGGAATATCATGGATTTCCCCGGCGATTATAAGGGTTGCAAAATTATCAAGCTAGAGGAAAATTACCGCAGCAGTCAGGCGATTTTATCAGTCACCAATGAGATTATTTCTCTGGCCAAAGAAAAATACACCAAAAAACTTTTTAGCCGTATTCAAAAAGGTTCCGTCCCAATTCTGCACGGAGCCGTGAACGAGGAAAGACAGGCTGGTTACGTGGCCGGTCGCATTCAGTCCCTGCACATGGAGGGCAAACCTCTTCGCGAGATAGCGATTCTTTTCCGCTCCGGCTTTCACGCCTATAAACTTGAACTGGAACTCAACAGCCGGCAACTGCCTTTTGAAAAAAGGGGTGGCCAGAAGCTCACCGAATCGGCCCACATGAAGGATGTGCTCTCTTTTTTGCGCATTCTTGTTAATCCGTTAGACCATCTGTCATGGAACCGTATTTTATTACAGCTTGACAAGGTCGGTCCCAAGACTGCTCAACGCATTTTACAAAAGACTAAGGAGGCCGAAGACCCGCTTGCGGGGCTCAAGGCCTACCCGGCCGCAAAAAGCTGGCGGGAAGGTTTTCTGAAACTGGTTGAATTAATGGAAGAATTGTCCCAAACTTCATCGCCGGCGGCAAGTTTTGAGCGGGTCATGGAGTATTACGAGCCAATTTTCGAGCGGATTTATCATGATGATTATCCCAGCCGCCGCCGAGATCTGGATCAGTTAAAAGATATTTTGAGCGGTTATCAGGATCTGGGAAGTTTTATCGACGACACAACCCTTGATCCGCCCGATATTCCTCCTACCGATAACGGAGCGGTAGATGAGGACCGCTTGATCCTGTCAACCGTCCATTCGGCCAAGGGGCTTGAGTGGGACACGGTTTTTATCATTAATCTGGCCAAGGGAAAATTTCCTTCAGCCCATGCAAGATATAATGATGAACTGGAAGAGGAGCGAAGGCTGCTTTATGTGGCGGCCACAAGGGCCAGAGAAAATCTGTTCTTTGTTTACCCCTTGGAGACTGTCGGCGCGGACAGACGTCGGACGCCGGCCGTTTTGACCCCGTTTTTGGCTGATTTGTCTCCTCATGTTCTGCAGAGTCCTATCAGTTCTGGTCTTCGGGCCACGCCATATCCTGGCAGAGAGAAGAAGAAAAAAGTACAGACCAGCGCATTCGCCCCTGGTTCAATAGTAAAACATTCCTTTTTTGGCCGGGGCAGGGTGATCGAAGCCAGCGGTCCCAGATCCATTGACGTGGATTTTTCCGGTCATGGCATCAAGACTCTCCATCTTGATTTTGCCAAACTGGAGATTTGCGATTCATGAATTATATCAGTTCACCAAGGGCAATAAACCTTGGTAAACTCAGGGCTGTAAGGGTTTTCCAGTGCCTTATATTTGTTCATTTCGGAGTCTACGCTTACCTGGACTTCGAACTATAATCTCTTTATGTGAGAAGGCCGAAACGGGCGCAGATGAGGTGCTGGAGGACTCTTACCATGAATTATAAGCAGGCCTGGTCCTTCCTGGATAATCTGCAGTTTTTTAAGATCAAGCTGGGTCTGGACAGCATGGGCCGTTTTCTTGATCTCCTTGACCATCCCCAGCTCAAGACGCCATATGTTCATGTAGCCGGCACCAACGGTAAGGGCTCGGTGTCCGTCATTCTTCTGACCCTTCTGGCCAACACCGGCTACAAGGTCGGTCTCTACACCTCTCCCCATCTCAGCTCGGTCCGGGAACGTTTCAGGATTAATAACAACTTTATCTCCGAAAATGATTTTGCCGAATCAGCCACTGAAATTAAAAATATTCTGGACGGCAGACAGATTACCTATTTTGAATTTACCACTGCCCTGGCCATGCTCTGGTTTGCTAAAGAAGAAGTTGACCTGGCGATTCTTGAAACCGGACTCGGTGGCCGGCTTGATGCCACAAACGTCATCACCCCACTTGTTTCAGTCATTACCAATGTGTCCATGGACCATGAGGTCTATCTTGGTAATACCCTGGTCGAGGTGGCCTCTGAAAAGGCAGGTATCATCAAGCAAGGGATTCCAGTTGTTTCCGGGGTCGGGCCGGATGAAAGTCGAGATGTAATAGTTGAGACCTGCCTTCAAAGGCAGGCGCCTCTCTCTCTTCTTGGCCGGGATTTTAAAATTGACAAAAGAGATGGTAATTTTTTTGACTATGTCGGTATGAAAAAAAGGATCACCCGTCTTTCCACCACCCTCCGCGGAGAACATCAGCTCGATAACATTGCTCTTTGTCTGGCAACCCTGGAGATTTTGACCGGTAAGGGTTTTGATGTATCCGATGAGGCGATTTACCAGGGTTTGCCCGAGGTTTTCTGGCCAGGCCGGCTGGAGTATTTTTGTTTGGCTGATGATGGCGTCCGGGTTGAGGATTCTGCTGATCAGCCGAAAACTTCTGTCTGCCGGTATCTTCTTGACGGCGCTCATAACCCAGCCGGCGTCAGCTGTCTGAAAATGAGCCTTGAGGATGATTTTTCTTACAACAGGCTGATTATGGTCTGGGCCGGGATGGCGGATAAAGATCTGGCCAAAACCCTGGCCATCATTGCGCCCCTCTGTGATACCATGATTTTTTGTCGCCCGGAAGCGGAACGTTCCGCTACGCCGGAGCAGCTTACGAAACTGCTTCCACAGGAAAACAGGGCTGAGATAATGCCTGCGGATTCCGTGAGTGCGGCTTTGAAAAAAGCCCGGGAAGAGGCGGAACCAGCTGATTTGATTTGCGTGGCCGGCTCTCTTTACCTGATTGGCGCGGCTCGTGCTCAACTGCTGGGAGAACTGGTGGGCTAAGATATGGAAATTGATTTTGACGGCGTTGACGAGGCTGTCATCAAAAGAGAAAAGGCTAAGGCCAGAAAATTGCGCAAAAGCTCATGGTGGCGAAAAAAAATCAGTTCCGGCATCTGTTATTATTGCGGCAAAGAGGTGGGGCCTGAGGCATTAACCATGGATCATGTTGTGCCTTTGGTTCGGGGCGGCCTGAGTGCCAAATCAAACCTTGTCCCGGCGTGCAAGGAATGTAATACCGACAAGAAGGATGCCCTGCCGTTTGATTGGGAGGCGGACAGGTAGATAATCTGACAATTCGGACAAAAGAAATTTTATCAAATCGCAGAGTATCTCTACTTTCAAAAAAGAGCCGGGACGTTGAGATTTCCACCGCATTCATGTTTTGCACTCGAACTAAAACAAAGGTCAAGTGGAGACCTGATCCCTTATGTTGTAAGTTTCTATATTCTGCTGAAATTAGGTCGTTATTTGAAGTTTCCTTGTTGTCGCTGTTTTTCTCTTCATGACTAACACCTTACAAAATAAGCTAACGTGCTGATCATAAATTATTGAAAGCATACCAGTGGTAAAAATTCCTGTTTGGCATGTTTTTTTGGTATCGCTCAAATTTTCTGCTATCAACTCCTGGACTTTCATGGTGGTGTCATCGTTATGAATAACATCCCCCTGAGCGGCCTGTTTGATCAGTTCGGTGTAAACAGGGTAAATCCCGTCAGCTAACTTTTCAATCCCATCCCATCCCGTTGAGGCAGGAAGTGGTATTCCCATCCCGGCTTGTAATTTCTCAATTCGATTCAATGGCAATCCGCTTCCATACCGCAATACAGCAAGCATAGCCGAAGCTGTTTCATCATATTTTAGTCAATAAGAATGTAACCCTTTGGATGTTTAAAAGGTTTGTTCTCTTCCAGAACCTTACGCTGTCTACGCCGTTCCCCTCTTCCTTTGGGAATGAAAACCGGTTTAAGAGTGTCCCGGTCAAGACCGGAAACAAACATGGCCGTGGAGAGCGTTCCGGGTGTGGGAGTGAAATCCTGTAACTGTTTAACGGTCAGGCCAAGTTTTCTCATTTTTTGGGCCAGCGACTTCATATCCCGTTCAGTACAGCCGGGATGTGCTGAAATTATATAGGGATTAAAAATTATTTTCTTACCCTTTTTCCTGATCAGTTTGCGGCAGGATTCAAGAAAACGGGGCAACACCTCCGGCTTCTGCTTGTGCATCAGACGAAGAACATGGGCCTCGGTATGTTCCGGGGCGATTTTCATAACTCCGGGAGTGTGACGATTCAGAAGATCGACAAGCAGTTTCGGTGTTTTCAAAAGCAGTTCCATCCGCAGGCCCGAAGAGACATAGACATGTTTCACGCCAGGGACGGCCGAGACCTCTTTCAGGAGACGGATAAAAGCGGATTCGTCAATTCTGAGGTGAGGACAGACATGGTCATAAAGACAGTCATGTCGGCGACAGCTGTCCTTAGCGCAAGTCACCCCATACAAATTGGCTGTAGGGCCGCCAAGATCGGAAATGGTTCCCTTGAAATCAGCCATTTCGGCAACTTTCCTTGTTTCGGCAAGAATCGACTCTCTGCTGCGGCTGGTAACAACGGGACCCTGATGCCTGCTGATGGCGCAAAAGGAACAATTTCCCGAGCAACCGCGGACAATGGTGAGCGAATGACGGATCATGTTCCAGGCCGGCACCCTGCCTGATGCGGGATGGACTCCCCGGACAAAGGGAAGACTGTAAAGCCTGTCAAGTTCCGCTGATTTCAAGGGCGGCTGAGGCGGGTACTGGGCCACCCATATTCCCTGTTGTTTTTGCAGAATGATCTGCCTGCCCAATGACCTGGCCTGTTTATCCAGGATCAACTCGGCCTGTAAAAACTTTTTCTTATCTTCCCGGATCTCCTGCCAGGATGGAAGAACGAGAGGATTCTTCCCCTCAAAATCATTTTTCTCCCGATCAGACAACCTGATACAGGTCCCGGGAATTTTGGCCAGAGACCTGCCTGTGCTGATTCGCCGGGCAATCTCAAGAACAGCTTTCTCGCCCATGCCATAAACCAGGATGTCGGCCTTGGCATCAGCAAGGGCCGAACCCCTCAGCCGATTCTGCTGATAATCAAAATGGACAAATCTACGCAGGGAGGCCTCAAGACCACCAAGGACCACGGGAACATTTTTATACGCCGCCCTGGCCAGATTGGCATAGCGGGTCACGGCCCGGTCTGGCCGCCGTCGCTCTGTCTTTATTTTTTTTAAACCAAAATAGGGATTGCCGTCTTTGGAGTAACTGTCCTGTTCACGTACCCGGCCGTTCCCTGTATAATTTGAGACAATCGAATCGAGATTGCCTGCGGTAATCCCCCAGAACAAACGGGGTGTTCCAAAAACCTGAAAAGATTCGACGGAATCATAACGGGGCTGGGAAAGGATAGCGACCCGATAACCGTGGTATTCAAGCAAACGACCGATCAGGGCAATACCGAATGAAGGATGATCAATATAGGCGTCTCCGCTAACCAGGACCACATCAACAAAGTCCCAGCCACGAGCACGCATCTCCTTTCTGGTTGCCGGCAAAAAATTCCTGGTCATATCCCGAACCATTTTCCTTGCTCTCTATCATTCATATGCTTAATATACAGAGATAAAAAATTGGCGCAATTAATGATGATGGTTTCGTAAAAAGTCTCCATCTCCGTCATTCCCGGGCAGGCGGCAATCCAGAATGTTTTGAAATAACTAGATTCCCGCCTGCGCGGGAATGACGAAAAATTGGTAAAATGTAGTTTTTACGAATTCATCAATGATAAACTCAAAAAAATAAAAAAATGATCCAATTTCAGCAAATCGGCACCATCCATACCCCTTTTAACGAAACATCAGGCATGCCAATCCAACCTGCCGGAGCCAGAGGCGTTTGCGGAACCATTGAAATTATGCCGAAATTTACTGAAGGATTAAAAGATCTGGAGAATTTTTCTCATCTTATTCTGATTTATCATTTTCATCGGATCCGGAAAACAAAACTTTCCGTCACCCCGTTTATGGACACGAAAAAACGCGGCGTTTTTGCAACCCGGGCTCCCATGCGGCCCAACCCCATCGGCCTCTCTATTGTCAAACTGCTGGCCGTTGAAGAGAACAAACTCGACATTGAAAATGTCGACATGCTTAATAACACGCCCCTACTCGATATCAAACCCTATGTGCCGGAATTTGATCACCAACAGGAGGTCCGGACCGGCTGGCTTGAAAAATTCCGCAACAAGGTTCATAATCATATATCCGATGATCGATTTAAACATCCAGAGTAACTGCTCAGCAGCACCCCATCTTCGCCCGATCAGGCCGACTCACATAGGCAAACTATTGATTCTCCGGCCTGCTAGTTCGAATATGGGACACTGCTAAACAGTTACAGCACTGTGGTTTTACAAAT
>JAOZOY010000125.1 GCA_029933005.1 Deltaproteobacteria bacterium | reverse complement strand
TTTTCCTCAAGAGAGAAGACAATGTCAGCAATAAAAAGTCGTATTTTTGAAGAATTTGAAGAAATGGAAAAACAGATGGGACGGATGTTCAGGAATATGTCTTTTCCCCAGATGATCTCACAGCAATCAAAAGCAGAGTGGCTTCCTGCCGCCAATGTTTATGAAACTGAGAAGGAGATGATCATTTTCATGGAGGCACCGGGTATTGATCCCGATAAAATAAACATTAGCGTGAAAAGCCGCAATGTCACAATATCCGGAGTACGTCAAATCCCGTCACCCGAGAACAAATGCACACATATTCACCAACTTGAAATAGAGCAATGTAACTTTAATCGTTCTTTTTCACTCAGTATGCCGATTGATATCGAATCAGTGACATCGGTTTACAAAAACGGACTACTGGAAATTATACTGCCGAAAATAAAGGTTGCCGGAAAGATTAATATCAAGGTGAAATAACGATTATGACAAATCAAACTTCCGAAAAAAATAAAGTCACCGTCAACCCCACGGATCTCCCTGTACCAGACACACTGCCTGTTCTGCCCGTCCATGGTTTTGTTTTTTTCCCGGGCATGGGATTCCCCATCCAGGTTTCTCATCCAGACTCAAAACAGCTGATCGACGACGTTCTCCTCAAGGAACGGCTGATTGCCATTATCTCTCACAAAACCGCAAAGGAAGTTGAAGAAAAGCTGGACACTGACAATCTCTATTCTGTCGGAGTCATGGGATATATCCACAAAATGAACAAAGGCATTGAGGGCTTTTATCATGTCCTTGTCAGTGCGGTTCAGAAAATAAAGGTGATTGATTTCATCCAGCAGGAAACTTATCCGATAGCCAAAGTTGAACTGGTCGAATTAAAATCGACAGGAGACAAGGAAGAAAAGGCCCTGATTCTCAATCTCAACAATCAGTTTAAAAAACTGATCGAGCTCGCCAATCTGCCCCCTGAGATCTTCATGATGCTCAGTTCGATCGACAACTCCTTTCATCTTGCCTACATGATTGTTTCACAGCTGAATCTACCTCTGGAAGAGGAACAGCAGATGCTGGAGATTGAAGATTCGAAAGTTCTCCTTCGCCGGGTGACAAAAAAATTGGCTAATCGGCTCGAGACCGTTGAAATGAGCAATAAAATCCAGAAAGACATCAAGGACGATATGGGTGCGAAGCAAAAGGAGTTTTTCCTGCGCCAGCAACTGAAGTCGATCCGCAAGGAACTGGGTGAAGGCGAAGAGGAAAATGTTGAACTGAATGAGTTAAAGGAAAAGCTTTCGAAGGCCCCCTTGAGCGAAGAGGCTCGTAAAACAGCCGAAAAAGAGTTGGAACGGCTTGAGAGGATTCCCGCAGCTTCCGCTGAATACACTGTTTGCCGAAACTATCTTGACTGGCTACTGGATCTGCCCTGGGAAAAGAGCTCCACCGATAACCTTGATATCAACCTGGCCCGGCAGCATCTTGACGAGGACCATTATGGCCTGAAAAAAATCAAAAAACGTATCATTGAGTTTCTGGCTGTTCGTAAACTGAAACAGGACATGCACGGGCCGATTCTCTGTTTTACCGGTCCTCCGGGCACGGGCAAGACATCCCTGGGAAAATCCATCGCCCGCACCATGGGGAGAGAATTTATTCGCATCTCCCTGGGCGGCGTTCGCGACGAAGCAGAGATCAGGGGACACCGCCGTACCTATATCGGTGCCTTACCGGGACGAATTATTCAGAGTATCCGCAAGGCCGGCACCAACAATCCTCTTTTCATGCTGGACGAAATCGACAAACTGGGCATGGACTTCAGGGGTGATCCTTCCTCGGCCCTGCTTGAAGTTCTGGATCCGGAACAGAATTACACCTTTGTCGATCATTATCTTGAGATTCCCTTTGATCTCTCCAAAGTGATGTTTATAACCACGGCCAATATTTTGGGTCACATCCCCGGCCCATTACGGGACCGGATGGAGGTGATTGAACTTTCCGGCTACACTGTTGAAGAAAAGCTGATGATTGCCAAACAGTTTCTGATTCCCAAGGAACTTGAGGCGCATGGTGTCACGGATAATGATTTGCAGATTAAAGATGACGCGATCCGGACAATTATCCAATCCTACACAAGAGAAGCCGGAGTCCGTAACCTGGAAAGGGAGCTGGCCTCGATCTGCCGGAAGGTGGCCACAGAGATTGTCAGCGGCCATATCGGCCAGACCGGGGTTAAAGCGGAAAATTTATATAATTACCTTGGTCCGATCAAATTTTTTCCTGAAATCACGGCCCGCTCCTGGGGCCCGGGTCTTGTCACCGGCCTGGCCTGGACGCCGGTGGGCGGCACCCTTCTTTTTATTGAATCAGCCGTCATGAAAGGAAAGGGCAAGTTAACACTCACCGGCATGCTGGGTGATGTCATGAAGGAGTCCGCAACGGCAGCGCTGACCTATATCCGTTCGCACATGAAGGCCCTGAATATCCCTGACATTGATTTCAACAAAAGGGATATTCATATCCATGTCCCTGAAGGGGCGATTCCCAAGGATGGGCCATCTGCCGGAGTTGCCATGGTGGTCTGCCTGGCCTCTCTTCTCACAGGTCGGCCAGTACGGAGAGAACTGGCCATGACCGGAGAGATCACCCTGCGAGGTGATGTTCTGCCGGTGGGCGGCATCAAGGAAAAAATCCTGGCCGCCTCCGGAGCCGGCATCAAGGAAATTATTCTGCCCAATTTAAATAAAAAAGATGAGGGAGAAATCCCGGATAATGTGAAAAAAGGGCTGTCCTTTCACTTTGTCCAGAAAATCGAAGAGGTTCTTGAGCTTGCCTTGCCCGCAAAGGAGTAAAAAACGTCACAAAATTAAATCCCCGTTCCTAATTCGCAACAGAAGATTCGTCAATCTTATTGACCTTTTCCTCCACCCGTTTGATTAAGCCGGCGTATTTTTCACGGCTGACGATTTTCGTAAACTGGGTCCTGTAATTACGGACAAGACTGACCCCTTCAATAATAATATCATAGACAAACCAGTCATCTCCCTGCCGCAAAAGTTTGTAGATGACTGGTATTTCCTGGCTCGTCGCACTGATTACCGTGTAGACGACGGCTTTTTTGCCTTTAATTTTCTGTTTCTGAAAGATGACCACTTCATCGGAATAGTTCTCCACCCGGTTGATGTAGGTATTTTGGAGCAGCCTGGAAAAAAGGCTGACAAAATACTTTTTTTCCTCATCAGTTCTTTTTCTCCAATTTTTGGCAAGGGTCCGTTTGGACATCTCTTCAAAATTAAAACGGTGATCGACTACAGCGCGAATGCGTGTTTTTTTCTCAGGCCATGCATCCGCTTGTTTCAGGTTTTCGTCATTCAAAATAGCCATAATCTCATCCACCGTACTTTTCATCTGTGTCATTGGATCAGAAGCTACTGCGGAATTCGCCTGAGGCAAAGCCAGCAGGAACAACAAGCCACACACAAAAAACGCTATCAATCTATTCTGAACAGGGGATAAAACGATCATAGTGCAATACTCTTTTTTTAATTAAAAAATCGAACAACATTTATAACGAATCATTCTGCCTGGAAACAACAAAAGCATCGGGGAACCCGTCTTTAACCAATCTCTCTTCTGCAAGTTTTGCCATTAAAAAATCACCCTGGACCGGAATCTGTACTCCGTAAAATGAGTAATCTCCACGAACATACTCAACCACAATAACTTTTTTGTTCATGGCCGACAACCTGGTTTCAAACATTCTGACATTTTCAGCTTCAGCACAGGTCCCAACCTGGACAAAAAAACATTGCTCATCAAAGGATGATTCGCCATGTATCACCGTTTCATCCAGTTGAAGGGAAGCTCTCGCTGTAATATTTCTTTGCAGGCTGGCTGAAATCGGGCTTTTAGCCTGCACGTTACGATCTTTTATCAAATCATCACGATACTGAATATAGGCATCCCGCATGGCAATATAAGGATCAAAAGCGGCCTCGATAAAAGCTTCATAATCACCAATTACAAGCGATGTATAATTGACTTTCTTGCCGGCATAGACTGCCAGTCCCGCCTCATTATCAGACTCGTACAGATAATGGATCGGATCCAGAAAAGAGTCGCCGATCAAGCCGGCTGTATCCCTAAGCGTTGACGGGCCCAGAATAGGCCAACAGATATAAATTCCATTACCAATCCCGTATTTTGCCAGGGTCTGGCCAAAATCTTCTTTACTGGGCTCCAGTCCGAATTCGTCTTTGGCAGGATCAGCCATACCAAGAATGCCTATTGTCGAATTAATCAAAAAACGAGATACCTCTCTGCCGGAATCCCTGACTTTGCCCTGCAGGAGAGTGTTCACGACTCGGATCGGAGCGAGAAGATTGTTAAAGGCATTTTCAATACAACCCCTCATCACCTTGGGGACAACAAAGGAGTATCCTTGGGCAACAGGCTTCAATATCCAGAAATACAGTTTATCGTTAACTTGAAAAAAAACCCGGTTAAGAGGTTCAAGCGGATCACTGACCTCCATTTCTTCACCAAAATCATCATCCAGATAGTCATCATCATCCAGATAGTCATCTTCATCATCCAGGATGTCATCATCCAGAATGTCATTCTCCAGGATATCATTCTCCGCCGCCCAAACGGAATGAGCGAAAAAAATCCCCCCCCCTTTCAATACCGTTACGCCGGTCGGCCAGAGATGCAGACAAAGCAAAACCAGGCAGGGACAAACGATCATCTTATAAAAACAGGGCCTCATTCATACTCCTTCAGGAAATGACTTGAAAATTTTCATCAATGGAAATCCTGACCTTCAATATTTATCTCACAG